>NZ_SOGW01000068.1:0-21018 GCF_004403075.1 Cryobacterium sp. TMT2-10
AGCGGGGGAGAGCAGAGCGGGGGAGAGCAGAGCGGGGGAGAGCAGAGCGGGGGAGAGCAGAGCGGGGGAGAGCAGAGCGGGGGAGAGCAGAGCGGGGGACGGCGGGCGGGGGACGGCGGGCGGGGGACGGCGTGGGAGAGCGGGGCGGGGCGGGGGCGGGTATCTTTCCGGGTGGTGGAGAACGACCAACGGAAAGCGCGGGAGGTGGCGTCATGGCAGAAAAACCTGATGAGTCCGGAGGGCAGTTCGGCCCTGACTATTACGGTCGGGCGGTGACGGATCGCGACCTCGCGCGCCGGCGGTTGGAGAGGAAGCGCAAGCTGACGGGGGACCTGGTCGCCTATGTGGTGGTCAACGCGTTCCTGGTCGGAGTCTGGTTCTTCGTGGGTGGAGGTTATTTCTGGCCCGGCTGGGTGCTGGCCGGCTGGGGTGTGGCGCTCCTGCTGGACGCGTGGAACACCCTCTACCGGCGGCCGATCACCGAGGCGGACATCGACCGGGAGATGCGCAGCGGGAGTTGAGGGAAGTTGATGACGCGGCAGGTGGCCGGAACGACGGAAGGGCCGCCCCTCGGGGCGGCCCTTCCGGGTGAAGCGGTGCGGTGCTAGTTGCGCGAGATGGCGAAGAGGCGCAGCAGTTCCACGTAGAGCCAGACGACGGTCACCATGATGCCGAAGGCGCCGGTCCAGCCGTACTTGCGGGGAGCACGGTTGTTGACGCCGCGCTGGATGTAGTCGAAGTCGAGCACCAGCGAGTAGGCGGCCATCACGACGGCGAGGAGGCCGATGATGACGCCGAACGGGATTCCGGTGCCCATGAAGTCGGCGCTGCGCAGGCCGAACGCGTTCGTGTTCGCGCCGAAGGCCATCAGGCCGAAGTTGATCAGGGAGAAGACCCCGTAGCCGATCATGGCGATCATGAAGACCTTGGTGGCCCGCTTGGAGGCGCGCACCTTGCCGCTGGCGAAGAGGGCGAGGGTGACGCCGACGACCACGAGGGTGGCGAGCACGGCCTGCGTGACGACGCCGCCGTACATCTGCTCGAAGACGACCGAGATGCCACCGACGAACAGGCCCTCGGCGGCCGCGTAGGCCAGGATCAGGGCGGGCGACGGCTCTTTCTTGAAGGCGTTGACGAAGCCGAGGACCAGGCCGACGACCGCGCCGAGGATCAGCGGGATCATCGTGACCGGGGTGATGACCCAGCCGAGGGCCGCGGCCGCGAGCAGGATCACGAAGCTGAGCACCGTCTTGCGGATGGTGTCGTCGTAGGTCATCCGGTCGGTCTCCTGCGAGCCGGCGGAGGGGGCGTTGAACATGCCCTGGAGGTCGCTGTCGGAGAGCACCTTGCCCGCTGCAACGGCGCCAGGAGCGCCGAAAGCGGCGTTTCGGGAGAATGCGGGGTTGGAGGATGCCATGGTTTCCGGGCTCACAATCGAGTGGGTTCAGGGACCAGGGCCGGACGGCACTGGAGGTTACCCCGAAGTCTATTCAGATCTGCTGAGGATCCGCCGAGATATCTGCGGCCTCAGCGGTATCCGTCTGGTCCGCGGCATCCGGCTGGCCGGCACGAGGCCTGGGCGCCCGGCGGGGCCGGCGACCGGCCGCCCAGCCGTGCAGCCACCAGGCGAGCCAGGCCGAGGCCACCGCGGTGACCGTGCCCGCGAGGTAGCCGATCCAGTTCTGGTCGTAGCTGCTCAGCGCGTCCTTGAGGATGAAGCTGACCGCGATCGGCGCGAGCAGGGCCGGGTAGCTGAGGAGGGGGCGGTGCCGCACGAACAGCCAGCAGGCCAGGAGCACGGCAAAGGCGCCGGTGAAGTCGGCGCCGCCGAGCAGAATCAGCCCGGCCAGCAGCGCGGGGATCAGCACGAGGAGCCGACGCCACAGCGCCCCCGGCAGCACGAGCCAGCCGATCACGTGCAGGGAGGGGCCGATCAGGACGAAGAGAAGGCTGTAGGTGCTGGTGAAATTCGTGGCGGCCACCCCGAGCGCGACCAGGGTCAGGCCCGCAAAATAGCGCGCGCGCGAGGAGCCCCACCGGTACAGGCGGGTCGGGGGGACGGTCCAGGGTGTCATCGCCTCGATTCTGGCAGTTCCCCGCGTAGGGTTGGAAGATGCAACCGATTGTGATCGGCCACCGCGGGGCGAGCGGTTACCGACCCGAGCACACCCGGTCCGCCTACGAACTGGCCGTTGCCCTCGGGGCGGACGCGGTCGAACCCGACATCGTGGCCACCCGCGATGGCGTTCTCGTGGTGCGCCACGAGAACGAGATCTCCGGCACGACGGATGTCGCCTCCCACCCCAAATTCCATTCTCGCCGGGTGACCAAGGAAATCGACGGCATCGAGCTCACCGGCTGGTTCACCGAGGACTTCACCTGGGCCGAGCTGCGCACCCTGCGCGCACGGGAGCGACTGCCCGAGGTGCGCAAGGCCAGTGCCACGTTCGACGACCGCTTCCCGCTGCTGCGCCTGCGGGACGCGTTCAAGCTCATCGACCGGGTCGCCGGGCGGGCGAGGCGGCCGATCGGGATCGTCGCCGAGATCAAGCACGCCACCTACTTCGACTCGATCGGGCTCCCGCTCGACGAGCTGTTCGCGGCCGAGGTGAACACCGCCGGCTGGAACGCCGGCGACGGCCGCCTCACGATCGAGAGCTTCGAACGCAGCCTCCTCGGCAAGATCTACGCGCGCGGCATCTACGGCAAGCGGATCTTCCTGCTCGAGGCGCGCGGCAAGCCGTTCGACGAGGTGGCCCGGCTCGGCCTGAAGAACGCGCCCCGGTACGCCGACTACCTCACCGACGCCGGGCTCTACGGGCTGAGCGGGCGGATCGACGGCATCAGCGTGCCCAAATCGCTGATCCTCGAGACGGATGCCGACGGGCAGGTCACCGGGGCCACCGACCTGGTCGACGCCGCACACGCCGCCCGGCTGGAGATCTACTGCTGGACCCTGCGCCCCGAGAACCGTTTTCTCGCGAAGACGTTCCGCCGCGGACGCCTGCGGGCCGACTACGGGGACTGGCAGTCCGAGTTCCGCACTATCCTGGGCACCGGCATCGACGGGGTCTTCGCCGACCATCCCGACCTGGCCGTCACCGTGCGCGACGAACTGGCGGCCGAGGACTGACCCCGCGGGCCGAACCCCCGGCTGAACGGGGCCCTGTCAGACGCACCACCTAGAATTGTGATCGATATGACGACGCTCTTCGACCCGGATCACACGCCCACCCGCGAGGTCCCTTCCGCGGCGCCCATCATTCTCGACGGGGCCGGTCACGGCCGCTCCGACGACAGCGGCTACGAGAGCCCCCTGCTGGAGGGGCTCAACCGTCAGCAGAGAGAAGCCGTCCTGTACCGCGGCCCGGCCCTGCTGATCATCGCCGGAGCCGGCTCCGGCAAGACCAGCGTGCTCACCCGCCGCATCGCCAGCCTGCTGGAGACCCGCGAGGCCTGGGCGAGCCAGATCCTCGCCATCACCTTCACGAACAAGGCCGCCGCCGAGATGCGCGAGCGGGTCAAGGTCATCCTCGGCCAGGGTGCCGACGGAATGTGGATCTCCACCTTCCACTCCTCCTGCGTGCGCATCCTGCGCCGCGAGGCCGAGAACGCGGGCCTATCGCCCACCTTCAGCATCTACGACTCGGCCGACAGCAAGGTCACCCTCAAGCGCATCATCAAGGCCCTCGACGCCGACACCCTCGGGTTCACCCCCGGCAATGCCTCCGCGAAGATCTCCAAGCTCAAGAACGAGCTCGCCGACGCCGACTCCTACGCCCGCAATGCGAACATGAGCGACCCGCAGGAGGTCATGTTCGTCGAGATCTTCCGGCAGTACACCAGCCGGCTGCGCGCCGCGAACGCCCTCGACTTCGACGACCTGATCGGGGAGACGGTCTACCTGTTCCGGGCCTTCCCGAAGATCGCGGCCCTCTACCGGCGCCGGTTTCGCCACATCCTGGTCGACGAATACCAGGACACCAACCACGCCCAGTACTCGCTCGTGCGGGAGCTGACACGCCCGGTCGAGCCCGCTCTGGCCGAGGAGATGGAGGCGCAGGGCGTGCACGTGCGCAACCTGCGCGACGCCACCGGCGGCATCCCCGGGGCCTCGCTCACCGTGGTCGGCGACTCCGACCAGTCCATTTACGCGTTCCGTGGCGCGGACACCCGCAACATCAGCGAGTTCGAGCGCGACTTCCCGGGCACGAAGGTGATCCTGCTGGAGCAGAACTACCGCTCGACCCAGAACATCCTCTCGGCCGCGAACGCCGTGATCGGCCACAACTTCGACCGCAAAGACAAGAGGCTGTGGAGCGCGGGCGGCGACGGCGAGAAGATCGTCGGCTACACGGCGTACTCCGGCCACGACGAGGCCCAGTTCGTGTCCGACGAGATCGAGGTGCTGCACCAGGCCGGCATGGCCTACCGCGACATGGCCGTGTTCTACCGCACCAACGCGCAGACCCGTGCGCTGGAAGAGATCCTGGTGCGCTCCGCGGTGCCCTACCGCGTCGTCGGCGGCACCAAGTTCTATGAGCGCGCCGAGATCAAGGATGCTCTGGCGTACCTGATCGCGGTCGCCAACCCGACCGACGAGCTGGCCCTGCGCCGCATCCTGAACACCCCCAAGCGCGGGATCGGGCCGGCCACCGAGACGGCGCTGGCCAGTTTCGCCGAGGCGAACCAGATCAGCTTCCGGCAGGCCATGCGCGACTCCTCGTCGCTGGGCCTCGGCCCCAAGGTGACCGGGGCCATCCTGAAGCTCGCCACCCTGCTCGACGAAGCGGCGGGCAAGCTCGACCCGGAGAACCCGGCCGGCACGGCCAACGTGTCCGAGCTGCTCACCTTCCTGCTCGACGGCAGCGGACTGCTCACCCTGCTCCGGAACAGCCGCGACCCACAAGACGAGGCGCGCGCCGAGAACATCGAGGAACTCGTCGCCCAGACCAAGGACTTCAACAAAGAGAACCCCGACTCGGGGCTGGTCGACTTCCTCACCCAGGTCTCCCTGGTGGCCGCCGCCGACGACCTCGACGACGCCTCCGGCACGGTGTCGCTGATGACCCTGCACACGGCCAAGGGGCTCGAATACGAGGCCGTGTTCCTCACCGGCGTCGAGGAGGGGCTGCTGCCGCACCAGATGTCGGCCAACGAGCCCGGCGGGCCCGCCGAGGAACGGCGCCTCTTCTACGTGGGCATCACCCGGGCCCGCCAGCGCCTCTACCTGTCCCTGGCGATGACCCGGGCCCAGTTCGGCGATATCAACGTGGCGATGCCCAGTCGTTACCTGCAGGAGATCCCGGTCGCCCTGATCGACTGGAAGCAGTCCCCGGGCATGGCCAATTCCCGCGGGGGCACCCAGCCCCGGGCGCTGAACGCGAGGCGGGACGGATTCGGCGGCGGCTTCGCCAAGCGCGGCGAGCCGCAGGCCCTGCCGCCAGCACCGAAACCGAAGACCGAGTGGGCCAACCGGGTGCCGAGCCAGGTGCGCGACAACGGTGACCTCACCCTGGCAGCGGGCGACCGCATCCGTCACGTCGATTTCGGCGAGGGCCGCGTCAACCAGGTCACCGGCGAGGGCACCAAACGGATCGCGCACGTGCAGTTCGACACGGCGGGCGCAAAAAAGCTCCTGATCAAGATCGCGCCGATCGAGAAGATCTAGTGGCGGGGCCGCGCGCCGCGGAGCCCGGCGCACCGGAAGGTAAGCCCGAGTCCCTGCTCGAGCGGGTGAAATCCCTCCGCGCCCTCGACCTCGAGGTGGCCTCCCGGGCCAGCATGGCCGTCGTGGCGCCCCTGATCGTGCTGGTGGCCATCGGTCGGATCGACTGGGCGGCCTATGCGTCGTTCGGGGCGATGACCTCGCTGTACGGTCGGAGCGAACCGTACCGGCTCCGGGCGCGCACGGTCAGCGTCGCGGCGGCCTGCATGCTCGTCAGCCTCGCGCTCGGGCTCTCGATGGCCGTGACCGGGGCGGCCCTGCCCGTGCTGGTGCTCGGCCTGCTGGGCGTGATCACGGCGGGGATCCTGGTGGCGTCGACGTACGGATTGTTCCCCGGAACGCCCATCTTCTTCGTTTTCGCCTACCTGGTCTGCGCCCAGATCCCGACGCGGGCGGCGGAGGTCGTTCCCCGGCTGCTCGTGGGCGTCGCAGCGGCGGCCTTCGCCTGGCTGCTGACTATGTCGGGCTGGTGGTTCCGGCGCCTGGCCGGCGACCGCTCCACCGACCTGTTCAAGCTCCTGCCCCGCGAGCCGCTCCTGCGCCCGGCCGCCGTCCGCGACCCGCAGGTGTGGTTCACCATCGCCCAGAACGCGGCCGGGGTGCTCCTGGCCGGCGCCCTCGCGATGCTGGCCGGCATCGGGCACCCCTACTGGGCCGTCGTCAGCGTGGTGGCGGTGCTTCCGCCGCCGCGGGCCGCGCACTCGATCTCCCGCGCCGTGCACCGCATCGTCGGCACCGTGCTCGGCGTCGCGGTGACCGGACTCGTGTTGCTGCCGGGGCCATCCGTCTGGGTGCTGATCGCGGTGATCGCGGTCGGCCAGTTCGGCGCGGAGATTCTGATCGGCCGCCACTACGGCGCAGCCCTGCTCTTCGTCACCCCCCTGGCGCTGACCGTCGCCCACCTGGCCGGCCCCACCGCGGTCCCGGCGCTGCTGGTCGACCGCGTGGTCGAGACCGCGCTCGGCGGCGCGGTCGCGATCCTGATCGTGCTTGCGGCGCGGGCCGTGGCCCGGCACGGCCCGCGGCACCCGGCCGCCTGAGCAGTCCGCCCCCGCGCATCGGAAGCGCACAGGTTGTTCACAGGTCGTCGATAGCGTCCCGATTGGTTGTCTCGAGAAGCTTCACTCATGAGCTTCGACATCCGCGTCACCCAACGGCCCCTCAGGGTGGCCCCGACCCCGCGCATCCGGCCCGAATACAAGCGACGGATGCGGCTGGCCGACACCTTGCAGGTGCTCTGCTTCGTCTCCGTGGCCGTCTCGATCGCACTGTTCCTCGGCGACGGCGGGGCCGCCCGGTTCTCCACTCCCGCTGACGCGATCACCTCCCTCGGCGTGCTGACCGGGCTCGTCGGCACCGACCTGCTGCTCGTGATGATGCTCCTGGCCGCCCGGCTGCCCGCGATCGACCGGGCCTTCGGCCACGACAGCGCCATGGCGCTGCACCAGTCGCTGGGCAAGCCCGCCCTGTACCTGATCCTCGCGCACGTCGTGCTCCTGATCACCGGCTACTCGCTCGCCGGCAAGGTCACCATCTTCGCCGAGGCGTGGAGCATGATCACCCAGCTGCCGGACATGCTCCTGGCCCTGGCCGGCCTCGGTCTCCTGATCCTCGTCGTCGTCACCTCCCTCGTGATCGTGCGGCACCGCCTGCCCTACGAGGTGTGGCACATCGTGCACCTGCTCTCCTACGCCGCGGTCCTGGCCGCGCTCCCGCACCAGCTGACCTCCGGCAGCCTGTTGATCGCGGGATCGGCCCAGTGGTACTACTGGCTGGCCCTGTACACCGGGGTGGCCGGGTCGATCCTGGTCTTCCGGTTCATCCTGCCGGTCGTGCGTTCACTGCGGGCCCGGCTCGTGGTGGAGGGCGTCGACGAGGTCGGCGACGGAGTCGTCTCGATCCGCCTGTCCGGGCGCCGGCTGCGCCGGCTCAAGGCCAGCTCCGGCCAGTTCTTCATCTGGCGCTTCTGGACGCCGGGACTCTGGTGGCAGGCGCACCCGTTCTCCCTCTCCGCCGCCCCCACCGGCAACTCGCTGCGGATCACCGTGCGTGCCCTCGGCGACGCCTCCGCGGCCCTGCCCGGCCTGCGCCGCGGCACCCGGGTGAGCTTCGAGGGGCCCTACGGCCTCTTCACCGACCGGGCCAGGACCTCCCCGCGGCTCGTGCTCGTGGCCGCCGGCATCGGCGTCGCCCCGATCCGCTCGCTGCTGGAAACGGCGACGTTCCTGCCGGGGCACGCCACGGTCATCCTGCGCGCCCACACGGCCGAAGACAGCTACCTGGCCGACGAACTGGCCGCCCTCTGCCAGGCCCGTGGCGCCGAACTGCGCATCATCGCCGGCAAGCGCCCCGCCGGGCTGAACACGTGGCTCCCTGCCAAAGCGGTGTCGGCCCGGGTCAGCCTGAAGACCCTGGTGCCGCAGCTCCGCGAGTCGGATGTCTACATCTGCGGCCCGCGCCGCTGGACCGACGAGGTCGTGCGGGACGCCCGCTCGGCCGGCCTGCCCACACGACAAATCCATTTTGAAAGGTTCGACTGGTGAGAATACGAGCAGCGGCCTCGGCCGCCCTGGCCTCCGTTTCGGTGTTGGCGATCGGCTGGATGGTCGGCGCGCCGGCCGCGGAATCCCTGCAGGCCACCCTGGCCAGTGCGACCACGGCAACGACCACCCCGGCCGCGTCGACGACGCCAGCCGCGACGTCCGCAACGACACCGTCAGCAACCACGCCGACCGCGGGAACGGGGGAGGCGGCCCAGGCGCCGGCGGCAGCGACCGCGCCGGTCGCGGCCACCCCCGCCGGGGTCACCGGGACCTTCGACGGGTCGGTCGTGCAGACCCGCTTCGGCAACGTGCAGGTGTCGGTGACCATCGACAACGGCACGATCACCGAGGTGAGCGCCCTGCACCTGACCGACCACGACCCGAGATCGGTGGCAATCAGCAACCAGGCCGCGCCGATCCTGCGGTCCGAGGTGCTCACCGCGCAGTCAGCCCAGGTGCAGAACGTCAGCGGCGCGACCTACACGACCGCCGGTTACCTGCAATCGATGCAGGCGGCCCTCGACGCCGCCCAGTTCTGATGCGGCAGAACAGTCCTCTGACGCCGCCGTCGCCCGTGCTGCCGGGCGGCTCCGGTGTGGCGGCGCTGCTGGTCGAGACCATGGGGACCGTCGTCAGCATCCGTCTGGGTGCGACCGCCGGTGACGCCGCAGCACTCGACGGCGGCGCGCAACCCCGCATCCCCGCGCTGGAGACCCGGGCCACGGTCGAGGGCGTGTTCCGGCGCTGGGACGAGCAGTTCAGCCTGTACCGGCCGGACTCGGAACTGAGCCGGGTCAACCGCGGGCAGGTTCGCCTCACCCAGGCCAGCGACACCCTCCGGGTCTGTTACGCCCTCGCCCTGGACTGGCGCGACCGCACCGACGGGGTCTTCACCCCGCACCGGGCGGACGGCGCCATCGACCTGTCCGGAGTGGTCAAGAGCCTGGCCATCCAGGAGGCGGGCGACCTGCTCGCCGCCCGGGGTGCCGGCGACTGGTCCCTGAACGCGGGCGGGGACATCCTCGTCAGCGGTCACCAGGCGCCGGGGCAGGACTGGCTGGCCGCGATCGTCGACCCGGCGGACCGGCAGGCCCTGCTCGCCTCCGTGCCTCTGGCCAGGCCGCTGCGCGCCGTGGCCAGCTCGGGCAGTGCGGAGCGGGGGGAGCACATTTGGACGACGGTCGACGGCGGGGTGTCCCCGTACCGCCAGGTCAGCGTGTTCGGCCGAGACATCGTGACCGCGGACGTGCTGGCCACGACCATCATCGCCGGCGGCGAGGACGCACTGAACCGCAGCACCGAGAACTTCGAGATCGAGGTGCTCGCCGTGCTGAGGGACGGTTCGCTGCTCGCCACACCGGGGCTGCGGGCGGGCCCCGCCTGAGCCGGGCCGAGGTGGCCGGGCACCCCGCGGGCTGCCCCCGCCGGCAGCCTTGTCGGCAGCCTTGTCGCTTCGGTTCCGGGAGCGTACCGTTGCCCGGGCGGGGGCGCCTTCGGGGTGGCCGCCGTCGAACCAGGAGGTGGTGACCATGGCAACTGACCCGGACGGGCTCTGGCCGCGGCGAGCGGATGCCGCGAGCGAGGGAGTCGACGAGGAGCGCGAAATCGACGACATCGACCGCACCCTCGAAGAGGACCTTCTCCCCGAGGAGGAAGAGGAAGGCGAGGCGGAGTGGATGGCCGACGCCGACCAGCGCCCGGTCGGCCTCGACGATGAGGAGGACCGCGCGGAGGACCGCGCGGTCGACGAGGACCGCATCGAGGACCGCACGTTCGAGGCCGGCGAGGACGAACTCGAGCGCTAGCCGCTCAGCCGAGCCCGAGCAGCCGGTGGTGCGGGTCGAGCGTGGCCAGCATGCGGCCGCAGATGTCGCTGAGTTGGGACACCTGCCGGGCGCTGAGCGCGTCGAAGACGACCGATCGCACCTCTTCGACGTGGCCGGGGGCGCTGGCGAGCACCTTGGCCCAGCCGGCATCCGTCAGCGTCGCGATCGAGGCGCGCCCGTCCCTCGGCGAGGCGGCGCGGGTCAGGAGGCCTTGTGCTTCCAGCCGGGCGATCACATGGGAGAGTCGGGACAGCGAGGAATTGGTGCGGGAGGCCAGCTCGGTCAGTGCCAGCGACCGGTCGGCGCACTCCGAGATCATCGCGAGCACGTAGTACTCGAAGTGGCTCAGGCCGGCATCCCGTTTCAACTGCTGCTCGAGGCGGTTCGGCAGCAGCATCGTCACGGCCATCAGCCGCAGCCACGCTTCTCGTTCGTCGTCGGTCAGCCAGCGCGGTTCGGTCATGGCCCGATTCTACCGCTAACTTGACGTTTCAACTAAAACCGCCCGCTCTGCCGGCCTCGCCGAACCGTGAGTTGCGCTCCCTTCCCGGGCTCGAAGAGGGTCGCTTCTCACGGTTCGGCGAGGGGACGTCGGGCTGCTCGCCGAACGGATGCCCGACCCGTCAGTCTCCCCTTCCCCGGGCTGCTCGCCGAGCGGACGCCCGCCCCCTTTCGCCGAGCCGTGAGTTCGGCCCCTCGATCACGTCGGGAGAGGAGACTTGCTCACCGTTCGGCGCGAGCGAGAGGGTGGATGCGGGCGCCGCGCCGCGCCTGGGCCCGGCGCAGAAGGGCTGCGAGCCCGCGCCAGCCGAGCAGGAACACCCCGAGCACGATCGTCGTGACGATGACGAAACTCAGCTGCACGCCCTGGCCGCTCACCAGGCGCAGCAGCATTCCGCCGGCGACGGCGGCCAGCCAGATACCGACGCCGGTCCAGACGATCCGCTGCGGGCTGCGCCAGGCGCGCAGGGCAACCCAGCCGATGGCCAGCCCGCCGAGGAACGGCCACCACGTGCTGAGCGCGCCGAGCAGCCCCTCGCTGTGACTGGCCCGGCCGATCAGGACGAAGACCAGGACCAGCGCGGCGTCGAGGCCCGCCGAGACAAGGACGGTGGACGCGCGGACTCGCTGGTTTACCATGCCTCCAGCCTACGGCGGCCGTGGATCGGGCCGCGGGGCCGGCCAGGGCGTCGGTCAGGCCGCGGTGCCGGCCTGGGAGTCGAACAGACCGAGGTGCCGGTCAGACCGAGGTGCCGATCAGGGAGCCGATCGCCCAGGTGACGCCGAGCGCGAGCAGGCCGCCGACGAGCACCCGGGAAATGGCGCGGGACTTCGGGCTCCCGCCGAGGTACGCGCTCAGCCAGCCGGTGATGACCAGGGCGACCGCGACGGCGAGGAAGGTGGCCGGCAGACGCCATTCCGGCGGCGGCAGCAGCACCGCCAGCAGTGGCAGGACCGCACCGACCGTGAACGCGATCGCGGAGGCGTACGCGGCGTGCCAGGGGTTGGACAACTCCTCGGCCGAGATGTGCAGTTCCACCTCGAGGTGCGCCGCCAGAGCGTCGTGCGAGGTCAGCTCGAGTGCCACCAGCCGGGCCGTATCCGTGCTGAGACCCTTCGCCTGGTACAGGCCCGCCAGCTCGGCGAGCTCCTGATCCGGCATGTGCTCGAGTTCCCAGGTCTCCTTGGCGATCAGGGCCCGCTCGGTGTCGCGCTGGCTGCTCACGGAGACGTACTCGCCCAGGGCCATCGAGATCGCGCCGGCGAGCAGGGCGGCGACGCCCGCGATCAGGATCGCCGCGGCATCCGTGGTCGCCGCCGCGACGCCGACCACCAGGGCCGCCACCGACACGATGCCGTCGTTGGCGCCGAGCACCCCGGCCCGCAGCCAATTCAGGCGCGAGGCATGGTCGGCGGAGTGGGGTTCGGTGCCGTGCTCCGGTTCAGTCATGTCTGCATCCAACCAGTCGGATGCCCGGAGCGCCAGCACGAACCGGCGGGCTTTTTGAGCCTTCGCGCGGTCTGCGGCCCGCGCGGCCAGCCGGGCGGTGTTCGCGATGCCCGTGTGGGACGCTAGAGTTTGAAACGGTACGTATGTCTTGATGTCGAGCTATTTGCGGCGCGGGCATCCGTGCCCATTGCCCCTCAAGACCTTGCAGGAACGCTTCGACGCGGATTGGAAGAGCAGCGTGGATCTTTACGAATATCAGGCACGAGACCTGTTTGAACAGTATGGAGTCCCGGTTCTTCCGGGCATCATCGCGGACACTCCGGAGGAGGTGCGTGCTGCAGCCGAGAAGCTGGGCGGCGTTGTCGTCGTCAAGGCCCAGGTGAAGGTCGGCGGCCGCGGCAAAGCCGGCGGAGTGAAGGTCGCGAAGACCCCCGACGACGCAGAGGCCGCCGGTCGCGCGATCCTTGGCCTGGACATCAAGGGCCACACCGTCAACCGGGTCATGGTTGCCGGCGGAGCGCGCATCGCACAGGAGTTCTACTTCTCCGTGCTGCTGGACCGCACCAACCGTTCCTACCTCTCCCTCGCCAGCTACGAGGGTGGCGTGGAGATCGAGGTCCTCGCGGTCGAGAAGCCCGAGGCGCTCGCCTACACCGCCATCGACCCGATCGCCGGCATCGACCTGGCCACGGCCCGCGAGATCGCTATTGCGGCGAAGTTCCCGGACGAGCTGGTCGACAAGGTCGCACCGGTCTTCGTGCAGCTCTACACCGTGTTCAAGGGTGAGGACGCGACCCTGGTCGAGGTCAACCCGCTCGTGCTGACCGAAGAGGGCGAAATCATCGCGCTCGACGGCAAGGTCACGATCGATGAGAACGCCGGCTTCCGCCACCCGAAGCACGCCCTCCTCGAGGACGCGGCCGCTGCGGACCCGCTCGAAGCGAAGGCCAAAGAGAACGACCTCAACTACGTCAAGCTCGACGGCGAAGTCGGCATCATCGGCAACGGCGCCGGGCTCGTCATGAGCACCCTGGACGTCGTCGCCTATGCGGGCGAAAACCACGGCGGCGTCAAGCCGGCCAACTTCCTCGACATCGGAGGCGGAGCATCCGCTGAGGTCATGGCGGCCGGACTGGACGTCATCCTCGGCGACCCGCAGGTCAAGGCCGTCTTCGTCAACGTCTTCGGCGGCATCACCGCCTGTGACGCCGTCGCCAAGGGCATCGTGGGCGCGCTCGCCGAACTCGGCAGCGCCGCCAACAAGCCGCTCGTCGTGCGCCTCGACGGCAACAACGTCGAGGAGGGCCGCCGCATCCTCGCCGAGGCCAACCACCCGCTCGTCACACTGGCCGCAACCATGGACGAGGGCGCCGACAAGGCCGCCGAACTCGCCCACGCCGCGAAGTAAGGGATTTTCGAACATGTCAATCTTCCTCAACAAGGACTCCAAGGTCATCGTGCAGGGCATCACGGGCGGTGAGGGCACCAAGCACACCGCCCTCATGCTCAAGGCCGGCACCCAGGTCGTCGGCGGCGTCAACGCCCGCAAGGCCGGCACCACGGTCGTGCACGGCGACGTCGAACTGCCCGTGTTCGGCACGGTCGCCGAGGCCATGGAGAAGACGGGCGCGGATGTCTCCATCGCGTTCGTTCCGCCGGCCTTCACCAAGGACGCCGTGATCGAAGCCATCGACGCCGGCATCCCGCTGCTCGTCATCATCACCGAGGGCGTCCCCGTGCAGGACTCCGCCGAGTTCTGGGCGTACAACGTCGCCAAGGGCAACAAGACCCGCATCATCGGTCCGAACTGCCCCGGCATCATCACCCCGGGCGAAGCGCTCGTCGGCATCACGCCGGCGAACATCACCGGCAAGGGCCCGGTCGGCCTCGTCTCCAAGTCGGGCACCCTGACCTACCAGATGATGTACGAACTGCGCGACCTGGGCTTCTCCACCGCGATCGGCATCGGCGGGGACCCGATCATCGGGACCACCCACATCGACGCGCTCGAAGCGTTCGAGGCTGACCCGGAGACCCTCGCCATCGTCATGATCGGCGAGATCGGCGGCGACGCCGAGGAGAAGGCGGCCGAGTACATCAAGGCCCATGTCACCAAGCCGGTGATCGGCTACGTCGCCGGCTTCACCGCCCCCGAGGGCAAGACCATGGGCCACGCCGGCGCCATCGTCTCCAACGGAGCCGGAACCGCCCAGGGCAAGAAGGAGGCCCTCGAGGCCGCCGGGGTCAAGGTCGGCAAGACGCCGAGCGAGACCGCCACCCTGCTGCGCGAGGTGCTCGCAGCGCTGTAGCACCGGTGCCGGTTCCCACCGGAATCCGTTGATCGGGCCCGCCTTCCAGGCGGGCCCTTTCTCGTCTCCCCGGCTCGTGCGCTTGCTCCTGCCCGTGCTGCAGCTCCTGCCCCGGTGCCCTGACGAATTCGACGGAGATTTTGCCGAAATCGGGCCGAAACCGCGCCCAGGCGGCTGTGGGGAGCAAAATCTCCGTCGAATTGGTGAGTGCGCGGCGGGGGTTGGAAAGCCGGTGCGGGGGAAAGGGTAGGCTCCGACCGGATGAAACGCTTAACGACAGCCCTGCTTGCCGCACTCGAGGCGCTCATTGTCGTAGCCATCGGGTTGGGCATCTCGGCCGTCCCGCTGACCGTGCTGTGGGCCACGCAGTTCGGCCTCACCGTGGACGGGCTCGTGTTCTGGCGCGCCGCCGTCGACGTCTGGCTCCTCGGCAACGGGGTGGACCTGGCCGTGCAACTCGACCCGGCCCTCGTGGCCGCCCTCGGCCTGCCCGGGGCGGACGCCCCGTTCCCGATCACCATCGCCCTGCTCGGGTTCGCGCTGCTGGCCGCGTCGTTCGGCCTCCGCACCGGCCGGCGGGCCGCGGAGACGCCCTTCCGGTGGGTCGGTGCCACGGCGGCCGTGCTCACCTACGCGCTGTTCACGATCCTGCTCGCGGCCACCGCCGGCACGGATGCCCTCCGCCCCGCCCTGCTGCAGGGGATCCTCCTGCCCACGGCGATCTACGCTGCCGGGGTGCTCCTCGGCGCAGACCCTGGGCTCCCCGGCCGCGTCCTCGGCCGCTTCGTCGACGCGCTGCCCGGACTGCTGCCGACCCGGGTGCCGGCCGCCCAGCGGGCCACCCTGCCGGACACGGTGCGCACGGTCGCCGGGGCAGCGCTGCGGGGCGGGACCGCCGCCGCCGCCGGGGTCGTCGGCGTGGCATCCGTCGTCGTGTGCGTGTTGATCCTTGGAAACTTCGCGACCATCATCGGCCTCTACGAGACGGTGCAGGCCGGCATCCTGGGCGGCATCGTGCTCACCCTGGCCCAGCTGGCCCTGATTCCGAACCTGGTGATCTGGGCGGCCTCCTGGCTGGTCGGACCCGGCATCGCCGTGGGCGCGGGCAGCAGCGTGTCCCCGATCGGCACCTCACTCGGAGCCGTACCGGGGCTGCCGATCTTCGGCGCATTGCCGCACGGCAGCCTGGCGTTCGGGTTCCTCGGTCTGCTCGCGCCGGTTGTGTTCGGTTTCCTGGCCGCGGTCATCATCCGCCAGCGCACGCCTCACCGCGGGGCCGCCGCGCCCCACCTCGCCCAGCGGCTGCTCACGGGCCTCGGCACCGGTCTCGTCGCCGGCGTCCTGCTCGGGCTGCTGGCCTGGTGGTCAGGTGGCGCCCTCGGACCCGGCCGGCTCGTGGAGGTCGGCCCTAATCCGCTCCTGGTCGCCGTTTTTGCCGCCCTGGAGGTCGGGATCGCGGCCTGCGCCGGGCTGCTGACCCCCGAGCCCCGTGCGCTGGTGCGCAGCCGGTCGACGGGTGCCGCGACGGGTGCCTCGACGAGCCGCGTGAACGAGGCGACCAGCGCCGGCCGTCTGCTCGGTCGACTCCGGGACCTCCGCCCGCCCCGCTAGCTCCACAGCCACAGGCCCAGGCCCAGCCGCCGCCGCTAACTGGCCCGCCCCGGCACGCCCCGGCCGGCCCCGTCAAACGGTAGGCTCGTCCCGTGCTGTCATTGGTCGTGTTGATCTCAGGCGGGGGATCCAACCTTCGCTCCCTGCTCGAGGCGTGCCAGGACGCCGACTTCCCCGCGCGGGTGGTGGCCATCGGCGCCGACCGCGACGCGGACGGACTGGAACTCGGTGAAGAGTTCGGCATCTCCTCCTTCACGGTCCCGTTCACCTCGCATCCGTCCCGGGACGCCTGGGGCGACGAGCTCCTCGCGCAGATCAGGCAGTGGACGCCGGACGTGGTCGTGCTCAGCGGCTTCATGCGCCTGCTGCCGCCTCGGGTGGTGGCGGCCCTGTCCCCGAACCTGCTCAACACGCATCCGGCGTACCTGCCCGAGTTCCCCGGGGCCCACGGCGTGCGCGACGCCCTCGCCGCCGGGGTCGCCGAAACCGGCGCCAGTCTCATCGTGGTCGACACCGGAGTCGACGACGGACCGATCATCGCGCAGGAACGGGTGCCGGTGCTGCCGGGCGACACCGAGGCATCCCTGCACGACCGAATCAAAATCGTCGAGCGTCGCCTGCTGGTGCAGGCGGTGCGCGATATCGCCACCGGACACGTCGACCTCAAGGAGCATTCCCACATATGAGCGGTCCCACCAACGCCCAGAGCCTGTACCGCGACCGGGATGTCGTGCCCGTGCGGCGCGCCCTCATCTCGGTGAGCGACAAGACCGGGCTGGTGGAGCTGGCGGCCGCCCTCGCGGCGACCGGCGTCGAGATCGTGTCGACCGGTTCGACCGCGGCGACGATCCGCGCGGCCGGCCACGACGTGACGGATGTCTCCAGCGTCACCGGATTCCCCGAATCCCTCGACGGCCGGGTGAAGACCCTGCACCCGGGTGTGCATGCCGGCATCCTCGCCGACCTGCGCCTGGAATCGCATGAGGCGCAGCTCGCCGACCTCGGCATCGCCGCGTTCGAACTCGTCGTGGTGAACCTTTACCCGTTCGTGGAAACGGTGGAGTCCGGGGCGTCCCCGGCCGACGTGATCGAGCAGATCGACATCGGCGGCCCGGCCCTCGTGCGCGCCGCCGCGAAGAACCACGCGAACGTCGCCATCGTGGTGGACCCCGACAACTACGACGAGATCATCGCCGCGGTCGCTGCGGGCGGCACCGCGCTGAAACTGCGCCAGAAACTGGCCTCGCTCGCGTTCGAGCACACGGCGGGCTACGACCTCAGCGTCTCCGCCTGGTTCACCGAAAACGTCTACGACCAGTGGCAGGACGACAGCGCGACCCAGGGCGAGGAGATCCTCGAGGAGTTCGACGCCGTCATCGGCGACGCCCTCGACGCGGAGATGCCGTTCCCGGACACCCTCCTGATCGAGGCGACCCGCAGCGCCGTGCTGCGGTACGGCGAGAACTCGCACCAGGCCGCCGCCCTCTACGTCGGCGACGGCGGCCAGGGCATCGCCCAGGCCGTGCAGCGCCACGGCAAGGAGATGTCGTACAACAACTACGTCGACGCGGACGCCGCCGTGCGTGCCGCCTTCGACTTCGCCGAACCGGCCGTGGCCATCATCAAGCACGCCAACCCCTGCGGCATCGCCGTCGCCAGCCCGAAGACGCCGGACTCGATCGCCTCCGCCCACAAGCGCGCCCACGACTGCGACCCGATCTCCGCGTTCGGCGGGGTCATCGCCGCCAACCGCACGGTCACGCTCGCCATGGCCGAGACGGTCAGCCAGATCTTCACCGAGGTGCTCGTGGCCCCCGGGTTCGAGCCGGCCGCGTTCGAACTGCTCAGCGCCAAGAAGAACATCCGTCTGCTCGAACTGCCCGCCGACTACCAGCGTTCCTCGCTCGAGCTGCGCCAGATCTCCGGCGGCCTGCTCGTGCAGGAGACGGACTCCTTCGAGAACCTCGACTCCGGGACGTGGACCCTCGCCGCCGGCGACGAGGCCGACGCCGCCACCCGCGCGGACCTCGAGTTCGCCTGGAAGGCCTGCCGCTCGGTGAAGTCGAACGCCATCCTGCTGGCCCGCGGCGGGGCATCCGTCGGCGTCGGAATGGGGCAGGTCAACCGGGTCGACTCCTGCCACCTCGCCGTGCTGCGCGCCGGCGACCGGGCGGCCGGTTCGGTCGCGGCCTCCGACGCGTTCTTCCCGTTCGCCGACGGCCTGCAGGTGCTGCTCGAGGCCGGGGTCACCGCGGTCGTGCAGCCCGGCGGCTCGGTGCGCGACGAGGAAGTCATCGCCGCGGCGACGGCGGCCGGCGTCTCGATGTACTTCACCGGGGAGCGCCACTTCTTCCACTGAACGGAGAGGGCTGCCCGCCGGCTGTGGGCGCCGAGTGTCGGGTTCATCTGGTGCCGGTGCGGCTGATTCAGGAGATCCGCGGATGCCGCCGGTCGACTGCCCGGAATCCCGGGCGGTCGATCGCGCGGCATCCGTTCGTTCCTGAATTGGCCACACGGCGGACTCTGGCACCATTGAAGGGTCCGTGGCCGCAGCCGACGTCACGGCAGGAAGGACGGCCGTGTCAGATCTCGAGGGGTTCATCCAACCGGATTACCTGATCGCCCTGGCGGTCGCGATCGTCGGGGCCGTCGTGGTCACGGGGATCACGGCCCTCGCGTTCCGGGTCGCGGCCCGCCGCAAGACCTGGGCCCGCACGTTGGTCGGGCTCGTGCGGGTGCCGTTCCGCCTGACGCTGCTCGTGGGTGCGATCTGGTCGGTCAACACGCTGTTCCTGCAGACCACGACCGACATCGAGCGGCTGGTCGACTTCATCTTCCGCGCCCTGTTCATCGCCGCGTCGGCCTGGCTGGTCTGCGCGCTGCTCTACTTCTTCGAGGAGCTCTCGGCTTCCCGGTACCGCGTGGACGTGCGGGACAACCGCGTCGCCCGGCGCGTGCGCACCCAGCTGCGGATGCTGCGCCGTATCGGCGTCGTCGTGATCGTGATCTGCGCGATCGGGGCCGTGCTGCTCAGCATCCCCGGCGCCGCCACCCTGGGGGCGAGCCTGTTCGCATCCGCGGGCCTGCTCAGCGTCGTCGCCGGCCTTGCGGCGCAGTCCACCCTCGCGAACGTGTTCGCCGGCATCCAGCTGGCCTTCAACAACGCCCTGCGCGTCGACGACGTGGTCATTGTGGAGACCGAGTGGGGCAAGATCGAGGAGATCACGCTCACCTACGTGGTCGTGCACATCTGGGACGACCGCCGGATGGTGCTGCCGTCGACCTATTTCACGACGAACCCCTTCCAGAACTGGACCCGCCACAACAGCGAGCTGCTCGGCGCGGTCGAGTTCGACCTCGACTGGCGCGTGGACCCCGCCGGGATGCGCGAGGAACTCGACCGCATCGTCGCGCAGACCGAACTCTGGGACGGCCGCGTGGTCGTGCTCCAGGTGACGGATGCCGTGGGCGGCTTCGTGCGGGTCCGCGTGCTGGTCTCCGCCGCCGACGCCCCCACCCTGTTCGACCTCCGCTGCCTCGTGCGCGAGAACCTGATCGACTGGATCAACACGCACAACCCCGAGGCGCTGCCCGTGGGCCGGATGGAGCTCCGGCGGGAGCCCGCGCGTGACCAGGCCGTGGCCCGCGCGCCGAAATCGCCCCACCCCGTCACCGCTCCGATCGGCCTGTTCTCCGGCGACGAGAGCGCCAAGGCGCGGGCGGCGGAGTTCACGGCGGCCATTCCCGTGCAGAAGGGTGCGTCGGAGGAGCACTGAGGCGGCTTCGGAGGGCGGCCGCAGGCAGCCGGGCTCGCGGCGCAGGAGGCGTGCACCGGGCGGGCGGCGCGGCTATTCTGGTGCAGTCGACGCGCCACGATCGCGCCGGCGCAGCCAGCCCACAAGGCCGACCAGCAAGGAGAACCACCATGACTCTCACGCACCCCAACCCCTCGCTGGACGCGCTGATCGGCATCCCGTTCACGCACGAACGCGTGCTGATCACCACCGGCATCCGCTCGGGCCTCGTCATCACCGTGGCCGTGCACTCCACCCGCCTGGGCCAGGCCCTTGGCGGCGCCCGCATGTGGCAATACGAGAACTGGACGGATGCCGTCGCCGACGCCCTGCGCCTCTCGGCCGCGATGACGCTGAAGAACGCGGCCGCCGGGCTGCACCTCGGGGGCGGGAAGTCCGTCATCCACCTGCCGCTGGACACGGAACTCACCGACGCCGAGCGGCGTGACGCCATGCTCGACCTCGGCGACGCGATCGAGAGCCTGCACGGCGCCTACATGACGGCCGAGGATGTCGGCACGAACGCCGAGCTGATGGCCGTCGTCAAGGAGCGCACCGACCACGTCTGCGGCCTGCCGGTCGCCAGCGGCGGCGTCGGCGAGCCGGCCGAGGCGACCGCGGCCGGCGTGTACGCGAGCATTGTCGCCACCCTCGAGGCGCTGTTTGGCAGCCGGGAGGTCGCCGGCCGGCACCTCGTCATCGCCGGGCTGGGCCAGGTGGGCGGACGCCTCGCCACCCGACTCGCGGCCGCCGGCGCCCGGCTCACGGTCAGCGACGTCAACCTCGCCCGGCAGGACTTCGCCGCCGAACTCGGCGCGACCTGGGTGCCCGTGGACGGGGTACACCACGTTCCGGCCGACCTGTTCGTGCCCTGCGGCCTGGGCGGCGTGCTCAACGCCCGCGTGATCGGCGAACTCAACGTGCTCGGGGTCGTCGGCGCCGCCAACAACCAGCTCGCCCAGCCCGAGGGGGCGGCCCAGCTCGACGCCCGGGGCATCCTCTGGGCGCCCGACTTCGTCGTCAACGCCGGCGGGGTCATCTACCTCGCGCTGGCGAGCGAGCCGAACGCCGACCTCGACGCGGTCGCCGCCCGGGTCGAGGCGATCGGCGACGTGGTCACGCAGATCTTCACGGATGCCCGGGGCCTGGGCATCACGACCCTCGCCGCCGCCGAGCGTCTGGCGGCCGCGCGCCTCGACGCCGCCCGGTAGCTGGGAGCCGCCGCGGGCCCGCGTGTCGCCGGCCGTCCGCGTGTC
>NZ_SOGW01000066.1:0-21287 GCF_004403075.1 Cryobacterium sp. TMT2-10
AGTGGCGGCGAGTGGCGGCGGGTGGCGCTCAGGCGAGTGGCGGCGGGTGGCGCTCAGGCGAGCCGCGGCGAGTGGCGCTCAGGCGAGCCGCGGCGAGTGGCGCTCAGGCGGTCGGCACCCGCAGCAGGCCACCCTCGCTGCGGCAGGTGGCCGCCGCGATCAGCATGGCGTCGGCCAGCAGGGATTGCCAGCCGGCGGCATCCGTGGGCACGCCCCGCGTCAGCATGGTCTGCACCGTCGACGCGAGGGTGGCGTCGCCCGCGCCCATGGTGTCGACCACGGCGCCGGGCAGGGACGTGATCGGCTCGCTCACGAGCAGGCCGTCACGGGTACCCACGGATGCCCCGGCCCGCCCGGCCGTGGCCAGCACGGTCTGCGTTCCGGCCGCCAGCAGCCGCCGGCGCAGGTCGTCGAGCGTGCTGCGGTAGAGCAGTTCGGCGTCTTCGTCGCCGACCTTGGTGAGCAGGCTCCGGGCGGCCATCCGTTCGAAGTTCGCCACGAACAGGTCGGCGTCGGCGAGCATGCCCGCACGCGGGTTCGGGTCGATCACGAGGCGTTGTTCCGGCTCGGAGACGGCGGCGATGAAGGCATCCGTCTGGGCCGTGTCGTCGAACGGGAAGCAGCTCACGACGACCAGGCGCGCCGCGTCGAGGGCCGCGCGCTCGGCCGGGCCGAACTCGATCCGGCGCTTCTTCGCGGCCTCGTTGAACGCATACGTCGGCTCGCCGTCGGTGCGGTCGGAGGTCGCGCGCGAGCTGCCGAACGGGCCGGGGGTGGCGACCAGGGTGACGTCGTGGGAGGCGAGGAAGTCGCGCAGCACCGCGCCGGCGGCGTCGCCCCCGACCATCGCGATCAGGGTGGTGGGCACGCCCAGCACCGCGAGGCCGACCGCCACGTTGAGCGCGGCCCCGCCGGGGAACTCGCGCAGGGACTCCGGGTCGCGCATCTCGTCGATGAGGGCGTCGCCGACAACGACGACGCGGTGGGTCTGTGGCATTCGTTCTCCCGGTGTGTCGCGAGCGCTCGGCTCGTTGACACCACTTTAGGCGCGGCAGGCAGGTGCCGAAAACGTTGCCGGCCGTTTGTCTACCCCTTCCTCCGCAGAGCGACCCGGCCTACACTCATGCACAGGCCGGAGCGTTCCCCGAATGCCGGTCCTTAGTCCCTGATTGCAGGGTCCGGACGAGACCGGACCGAAACGCCCCAGTCGGGGACGGGACATCATCGGGGTGCCCTGTCCCCACCATTCACTGCCCCAAGACGATGGGGTCAGGCGGCGCTTTCCGGTGTGCCACGTACAGTCGGAGCATGGCTTCCGACTCACCGATACCCTGGATCTCAGCCGAGGAGATCTTCGCCCGGGTGGGCTTCGGCGCGGCGGTGCATGCTCTGCAGGCGGCCGTGCGCGACGGGCTCGACCCGGCTTCCGACTTCAGCCGCAGCATCCTGGGCCTGGCCAACGGCCAACTGCTGCTGATGCCGACGCAGTCCGCGGAGTTCGTCGGGGTGAAGGTCGCCACGGTCGCGCCCGGCAACCCGGCCCTCGGCCAGGAGCGCATCCAGGGCGTCTACCTGCTGATGGATGCCGCGAACCTCAGCCCCGTCGCCCTCCTCGACGGCATCGCGCTGACCACGCTGCGCACCCCCGCCGTGTCCGCCGCCGCCGCCGACCTGCTCGCGCCCGACGAGGCCCCGCACCTGGTCGTCTTCGGCTCGGGGCCGCAGGCGTGGGGCCACATCGAGGCGATGCGCGCCATCCGGCGGCTCGAGCGGGTGACCGTGATCGGCCGGCACCCCGGTCGCGCCCAGGCCCTGGCCGACCGGGTTCAGGCCAGCGGGTTGGCCGCCCGCACGGGCACCGCCGACGCCGTGCAGGATGCACAACTGATCGTCTGCGCCACCACCGCCCGCACCCCGCTGTTCGACGGCGACCTGGTGCCCGTCGACTCCTGCACGGTGGCGGTCGGTTCGCACGAGCCCAACGCCCGGGAGCTGCCCTCGGCCCTGATCGGGCGCGCGCAGGTCGTCGTGGAGGACAGCCAGGTGGCACTGCGGGAGGGCGGCGACGTACTGATCCCGATCCGGGACGGCGTGATCGACGCGGAGTCGCTCGTGCCGCTCTGCGCCATCCTGACCGGCGAGGTGACCGTGGACCGTTCGCGCCCCCGCGTCTTCACCAGCTCGGGCATGTCCTGGGAAGACCTGGTCGTCGCCGCGGCGGTTTTCCGCCAGGCACCCCCATCCGCGAGAGCGGGTGAATCGTCGCTCTGAGACGCTCTAACCGACGATTCACCCGCTCTCGCGCACACGGGTGAGCACCGCGGGCGGGGTCGCCGCCGGGCTCAACCGGTGCCGCTGCTCAGTGCGCTGCCCCCAGAAGGTGCCCGCGATGATCAGCCCCGCCCCGAGCACCGCCACCGGACCGAGACTCTCACTGCCGAGGCTCACGCCGACGAGCACCGCCCAGACCGGCTCGGTGCCCATCAGCAGGCTGGCGCGCGCGGCCGAGGTGCGCCGGATCGCCCAGGTCTGCGCCAGGAACGCGAACACGCTGCAGGCCAGGCCGAGGTAGAGCACCCCGAGCCAGGCGGCGGGGCCGAACGCGCCGATCGCCCGCATCGTGCCCGGCGCATCCGCTGCCGAGAACACGACGGCGCCCACGATGGCCTGCACCAGCGTGATCATGAGGGTGCCCGGCCGTTGGCCCGCGACTCCGCCCCGGGTCAGGCGGCCGACCATGGTGACGTGCAGGGCCCGCACGAACGCGGCCGCGAGCATGAGCAGGTCCCCCGGGTTCGGGGCGTGGAATCCGTTGCCGGAGACGAGCAGCGCCACCCCGACGACCGCCAGCACCGCGGCCACGAAGAAGGGCCGCGGCAGCCAGTCGCGCGCCGCCACCGACTCCAGAATCGGCGTGAGGATGATCGTCAGGCTGATGATCAGGCCCGCGTTCGTGGCCGCGGTGACGGCCACCCCGGCCGTCTCCAGCCACAGGATCGACGCCTGTGTGAGCCCGAGCAGCACGCCGACGGCCAGCTCGGCCCTGCTCGGCGGCCGCGGCCGGCTCAGCGCCCAGACGGCGAGAAGCGCGAGCGCGGCCACCAGGAAGCGCAGGGCGAGCACCGCGCCGACGCTCGCCTGCTCGGTCAGCACCTTCGCGGCCAGGTAGCTGCCGCCCCAGACCAAAGCGACCAGCACCAGGACGGCGTCGATGCGGTAGCGCCCGAGCCGCGCAAAAGTGGTCATGGGCCCATGCTCCCGGGCCGCGTCCGTTAAGTCCAGACGGCCCATTCCGCCTCGGCCGGCGCGGCCTGACACTCGGCGGCGGAACCCGCACGTCGGGTTCCGCCACCGCGTCAGAGCACGCTCTTGGGCAGCCGGTGCACCGTCACGGCCCCGACCGCGGTGAACGGATGCAGCGGGTCCGGCGCGACGGAACCCGTGGGTCCGCCGAGGCGCGAGTGACCGACGGCGCTCATGACCGCGTAGGCGTCCCCGGCCTCCCAGCCCTGGTCCTCCACAAGGAAACCGAACATGTCCTCGTAGCCGCGCCTGATGCTCTCCTGCACCGGATCACCGAGCCCCACGAAGATCCACTCCTCCGCGGTCTCCACCCGGGGCGCCCGGAGCGCCAGCCCCTTCACCAGGGCGATGCTGACCACGGCGATCCCCTCGGCCTCGATCGCGACGAAGGAGGACTCCCCCTCCGCCATGATCGCGTGGATGTCCCCGATCGACAGATAGGCGCCCTCCACCATGACCGGCAGGTACACCGTCGAACCCGGGCTGCAGTCCGTGACGTCCATGTTCCCGCCCTGGGGGTAGGACGGCATGATCGTCGAATTCGAGCCCACAGCAGGCGCCGTGCCGATGCAGCCGATCATCGGCAGCGGTTGGAAGACGTGCCGGTCCGTGACGTGCACACCGGCCGCGTCGATGGGAACCCGGCGCGTGAACATGCCTTCGCCCATGACGTTCTGGAGCGCGCCCGATCCCGGCAGGCTGACCGACCAGCCCCAGTCCTTCAACCGGATCTCGTGGATCGTGACCGCGAGGGCATCGCCGGGTTCGGCGCCCTCGACGTAGACCGGACCTGTCACCGGGTTGATCTGCACGGTGAGTCGGGCCATGTCGTGGTGCGCATGCAACTGCTCGTACACCTCGTCACTGGTTTCGAAGCCGATCCGCTCCCCGGTTCCGGGAACGATCCGCAGTGCGGGCTCCCGGTCAGCCGAGAATCCCGGCTGACCATGGCTCTTGTCGAGAAAGTGGTCCACGGTCTACAGCCCCGCTCGTTCGCCGGTCGCGGGAAACGCGAGCGGCTCGGGACCGATTTCGCCCTCGAGCGCGGTCTTGCGTCCCGCGTGCCGAAAGTAGAGGAAAACTCCGACACCGAGCACGAGCCAGACCACGCCGCCGATTTTGGCCAGCGGGCTCGCGTTGAGCAGCACGTAGCCGATGATCAGGAACCCGATGACCGGCACCACCAGGTGCAGCAGGTAGTTCGTCGACTTCTTGCGCACGATGTAGTGCACGATCACCGAGAGGTGCAGCAGCATGAACCCGAAGAGCGCACCGAAGTTGACCAGCGCAGCGATCAGGTCGATCTGGCCCACGAAGAACAGCACAAGGACGGCCGAGAGAGCGGAGACCACGAGGATCGCGTTCCGGGGGACCTGACGACCGCTGATCTCGCTGAGGAACTTGGGGAGCTGACGGTCCCGACTCATCGAGAACAGCAGCCGGGAGGTCGCGGCCTGGGCGGCCATGGCGTTCGCGATACCGATGGCCAGCACGTTGACCACGAAGAACGCTGTCGCCCATCCACTGCTGGAGGCAGCCTCGACCACGGTGAAGAACGCGTTGCCGGCCTCACTGTCGCTGAATGACGCTCGCCCCGCCGAGAGGGCGCTTGCCAGCCAGGTCTGCACGATGAAGAGGAAAGCGACAATGAGCAGAGCCGTGATCATGGCTTTCCCCGCGGAGTTGCGTCCCCCGGTTGATTCCTCGGCCATCGTGGAGATTCCGTCGAAGCCGAGGAAACTCAGCACTGCGATCGAGAGCGCGGAGGCGATGAGCGGGCCGGTCACCGCGCTCGCGTCCCAAAGCGGGAGGATGGTGAATTCAGCGCCAGGGACCGAACCGTTGGTCAGCGCGGTGACGGCGATGATCACAAAGATCACGACGAACACGAGTTCGATCGCGAGGAAGATGCGGTTCATCCGTTTGATGGAGGTGATCCCCAGGAGGTTGATCACGGTGTTGACGGCAACGAAGAGGAGCGCCCACACCCAGCGCGGGGAGTCAGGGAAGATGCCGATCATCGACTCGGCGGCAAACACGTAGAGCAGGGTGGGAACGAGCAGGTAGTCGAGCAGGATGGCCCAGCCGGCGAAGAATCCCGCCGTGGGGTGGATGCCCCGGCCGACGTAGGAGAAGACCGAACCGGCCAGGGGGATCGATTTCGCCATCTGCGCGTAGGCCAGCGCGGTGAAGATCATGGCGATCAGACCGATCAGGTAGACCAGGGGCACCATGCCCTCCGCCGCGTTGTAGACGGTGCCGAAGATGGCCCATGGGGCAATCGGAACCATGAAGATCAGACCGTAGATCAGCAGGTCGGTGGTGGAGACGGAGCGTTTCAGCTGCTGCTTGTAGCCGAAGGACTCAAGCTGTTCCTGCGCGTTGAGCTCGGGCGAACTCGGGGATGCTGTCATCGGGATGCTCTTTCTCTTGGGGATCGGGGGCGGGCGTGAGGGAAAGGTCAGTGTTCGTGCTGCGCCAGGAATGCAGCAATGACGGATCGAAACGTCTCGGGCTGCTCCAGATGGGTGCAGTGGCTGGCTCCGGGAAAGACATGGCTGGTCACTGTGGAGATGCGGTCGAGGAACGGCTGCCAGGTGATCGGGGTTGCCTCGTCGAATTCGCCGGCCACCACAAGCGTCGACGCCTCGATCTGGTCGAGCCGGTCGATGATGTTCCACGTGCGGAGCGTTCCGACCACGTGGAACTCGTTGGGCCCGTTCATGGTGTGGTAGACCGTGGGGTCGGCCTCCATCTGGTCGACGCTGCGCTGGAAGTCATCCGGGACAGGGACGACGCGGCACACGTGTCGCTGGTAGAACTCCTCGGACGCGGCCAGGTAATCGGGGTGCATCAGGGTACCGGCAGCCTCGTGCCGGGTGAGCGTCGCCTGCACATCCTCCGGCAGCAGGGCACGCAGCTCGGCAGCGCCCTCGGACCAGAGGCCCATGGAGGCCGGAGAGTTGCAGATCGACAGGCTGCGCAGACCGTTCGGTCGGCGTGTGGCGATCTCGGCACCGAGCATCCCGCCCCAGGACTGGCCGAGCAGGTGGTAGTCGACCAGCCCCAGGGCGGCGACGAGATTCTCGAACTCGTCGACGAACAGCTGGGGCGTCCAGAAGTCCGCCGACGCGTCGGGCAGGTGAGTGCTCTTGCCGCAGCCGAGCTGGTCGTAGTGGATGACGGTGCGCCCGCTGCTGGCGAGCTCGTCGAGGTTTCGCAGGTAGTCGTGGGCCATTCCCGGGCCGCCGTGCAGCACGACCAGGGGCAGGGCTCCGGCCCGTGGTTCGTCGGGTTCGGTGATGCGAACCCAGGTTTCCCACTCGCCGAACGGCACGGTTCGGGTACTGATGTCAGGCACTGCTCTCCCCCGGGTCACGACCGTCGGTGGACGGTGAGAGATATCATCGCGCAGTAAAGGTCTCGTGACAAGACCATTCTTTGTGTCTTAATATGGTCGTTACACCTCGGACATGCGCACCCACGCGAACGGGGGCCAGTGGGGAGGGAAGGGGCATCTTGGACGAATCACCGCGAGCAGCCACGGTCGGCCGTTCGACTTCCGGTCGCACAACGGGCGCGGACCCCGCTGGGTCCTTGCGCACTCCGCTGGCCGCCGTCTCGCGGGCAGACGAGATCACCGACCGTCTGGTCACGGCCATCGCGATCGGCGAGTACCTTCCCGGCTCACGGCTGCCGTCCGAGCGCGAATTGGCGGCCTCCCTGCGCGTGGGCCGGATGACTGTTCGTGCCGCAATCGCCAGCCTGGTCGGCCAGGGCCTGCTGGAAACCCAGCGCGGGCGCGGCGGTGGATCATTCGTACGCGAGCAGTGGACCTCGTCATCCAAAGCCTCTGTGCACCGCACGCTGTCGGCGCGCTGGGACGTGCTCCGCGACACCTGCGAGGCGGTAAGCCGACTTCAGGGGACGATCGCCCGGGCCGCCGCCGAGAAACGCACCGATGAGGACGTCACGCAGCTGCGGCAGCGCCTGACCGCTTTCCGGGAGGCCGAGTCGGGTCCGCAGTCCCAGCGAGCCGATGAGCTACTGCATATCGCGATCTGCGCGGCCGCCCACAATGAGACCCTCCAGTCCGTCCTCTTCGATCTGGAGTCCCGGGTCAGCATCGCCGCCCCGGCTCACCTGTGGGGCTCAACGACCGGGATGCGTACCATGGAGCTTCGCGCCCTCGCCGACCACGAGAACCTCGTCGACGCGATCTGCGCGCAGCGCCCCGATGACGCCAGCGCGATCGCCCTCAAGCATGCCCGCATCGACCTCGAATTGCTGGAAGACGCTCTGCAGAGGGCCGGCGCCCCCGACGCATGGTCGTCACCCGGCGCCCACCCCGGCTGAACGGTCAGGAATCGACCAGGAGTTCCCACTCCCGCTGCACATCGCGACTGAACCGCAACCGGTCCACCCTTGCAGAGACCTCCCAGATCAGCCACACCGGGACAACCAGGAGCGGCCCGAGGCCTCCGGGGAGCATGGTCAGGCCGATCAGGGCGACGAAACTTGCCAGGAGAACTTTTATCACGAATTCGACCCCCTTGGCCGCTGCCGGTGAAGAATACCTATTTCCACATTCAGGCGCTGGCGCGGGCAGAATGCAACGGCCCCGACCTTGGAAACAGCACAGAAAGTGCTCCCCACGGGCGACGGCGGGGATTGCGGGGCCGGGTAGACCTAGCCCCGGTCGCGGGCCGCGATCCGCTCGAGCTCGGCGCAGATTCCGATGTCCACCACGATCACCCGGCCGGCCAGGCCCGCGGCGGGTTCCCGCACCAGGCCGGCCTTGCAGCCCCCGAACGTCACCGTCACCCTCGCGGGCAGCACCGCGGCATCCGGAACGGCGCCATCGTCCACGCCGATCCCGCTGGGCAGGTCGACCGCCACCACCACGGGCGCCACCCGGGCGCCCAGCACGGGCAGGATGGCCGCCACGACCTCGCGGGCGCGCCCCCGAAGCGCGGAGGAACCGCTCGTGCCGGTGCCGAGGATGCCGTCCAGGATGAGGTCGGATTTGCGCGCCCGCTCCGCCAGCGCGGGCCCCGGTTCCTCCAGCGGAAACAGGCGCGCCCCCGCCGCGAGGGCCGCGGCCAGGCCCGCCACGTGCAGGCGGGGCGCGGTGGGCACGATCGACACCCGAGCGCCCTGTGCCGCGAGCAGCGCTCCCGCGTGGAGGGCGTCACCGCCGTTGTTGCCGGCGCCCGCAAGCACGAGCACACGGGTGCCGGCCACTGCCCCGCGGCGTTCCCCGAGCAGGGTCGCCGCCTCGGCGGCGAGGCCGGCCGCCGCCCGTTCCATCAGGGGCACGCCCGCCTCCAGAAAGGGCGTCTCCGCCTCACGCACCTGGGCCGCGGTATAGGTCTGCACGCCGTCAGAGTACGCCCGGTGTGTTCCGCGGCGCGGCCAAAGTCCGCTACCGTGGCGGCACACGCTGAAACAGATCGAACCGGCCACGGGGCCGCGAGGGGAAAACCATGAGCCGTCCGCCCGCCGTTGCCACCGTCCAGGTTGAGAACGCCCGCATGAAGGTCACCGAGTGGCGTTTTGCACCCGGTTCCGAAACCGGCTCGCACCTGCACACCCTGGACTACCTCGTCGTACCGCAGAGCACCGGCCGACTCCTGATGGAGACCAAGGACGGCGACTCCATCAGCGAACTGGTGGCCGGGGTCTCCTACTTCCGGGAGGCTGGGCGCACGCACAACATGGTCAACCCGGGAACGACCGAGTTCACCTTCGTCGAGATCGAGCTCAAGTAGGACCGCAGGCGAAGCGGTCAGTGGTCACGGGTCAGCGGTCACCGGTCAGCGGATGAGACGGGTCGCCGGCTGAGACCGGTCGCCGCCGGCACGCGGCGCCCGTCGAGCCAACTGCCCAGTTCGTCGGCGGGAACCGGCCGACATATGTGGAAGCCCTGGGCCTGGTCGCAGCCGTAGCCGGTCAGTTGGTCGTAGGCGACGGTGTCCTCCACGCCTTCGGCCACCATCCTGAGCCCCAGGCTGTGGGCAAGGTCGACGATGGAACGCACCAACGCGGCGGCGCGCGGATCGTCCGCCATGGGAAAGACGAAGGACCGGTCCAGCTTGAGTTCGTCGATCGGGAGCTCCCGCAGGTACGCCAGCGAACTGTACCCGGTGCCGAAATCGTCGACGGACACCCGGATACCGCTCGTCCTCAACCGGGTCAGGATGTCCCGGGCCCGGTCCCGGTCGTCCATCAGGAATTCTTCCGTGATTTCCACCATCAGGGCGCTGGGGGCAGTCCGCGCGCCGCGACCATGGCCCCGATCCGTTCGGGCAGGTCCGAATCGACCAGGGAGCTGGCGGACAGGTTGACCGCGACCGTGAGCATCCGGCCCTGCGCCTGCCAGATCGCCGCCTGGTCCAGCGCCAGGCTGAGCACGACGTCGGTCATCTCGTGCATCAACCCGGATTCCTCGACGATGGCCAGGAACGCATCCGGATACAGCAGCCCACGGCCGGGGTGATTCCAGCGAACGGGGGCCTCGACGCCCTGGACCCGCCCCGTGGCCAGCTCGATCTTGGGCTGGTAGTGCAGCACCAGCTGGCCCTCGGCGAGCGCCGCGCGCAGCTCCTGCAGGGTACGCAGCCGGTCATCGCCACCGACGTCGTCGAAAAGAAGCGCGAATTCATCGCCACCCAACCGGGCCAGGAGGTCGCCGCTGCGCGCCTGCCGGGACAATCGGGCCGCGACCTGGATCAGCAGCAGATCTCCGACGTCATGACCGAGGCTGTCGTTGACTTCCTTGAACCGGTCCAGGTCCAGCAGCAACAGCGCATTGCGGCCGCCCTGCCGTGCCCCCAGGCGAAGGGGAACATCGGAATGCAGGGCCCGTCGGTTCGGCAGGCCGGTGAGATCGTCGGTCCTGGCCAGGCCGCGCAGGTCCGCCATCCTCCACAGCTGCCGGAACGCCAGCTGGGTGCGCACCGCCGCCAGGACCAGGGTTGCCCCGGCCAGGACCACCGCGGGTTCCGACACCGGCGTTCGACTCGACGCGAGGAGGATCCCGAGTCCCACCACCGTCGCCGCCGCGGGTACCGCCAGCGCCCACCTGCCGTCACGGGCAGGCGGGCCGTCCCGCCGGGGGCGCACCGACAGGTCGACCCAGGCCGCGATCATTGTGATGCCCAAGGCCCACTCCGCGTCCAGCTGCGTGCCGATCACGTAGCCGCCGGTGAGGTCCATCAGAGCAACCCAGACGTCTGCGGCGGCAAAGACCGCGAGACCTCCAACCAGCAGGATCCAGCCCCGGCCGAGCTGCAGGGCGGGCGCCGCCGCGATGCCGGCGATCGCTGCGATCAGGAGCAGGTCGAACGCCGGGTAGGACACCGCCACGGCCGTCGCCAGCGACGGAGGACCCTCCAGGGCCGGTTCCAGGACGGGGTCGAGCACCACGGCCAGGAAGGCGGCCGCTCCCAGAAAGCCCACCGCGCTGTCCAGCAGAATCGGCCCCGGCAGGCCCCGGAGTTGACGTCGCACGAGCGCGGCCAGGGCGGCCAGCATCGTCGCGTAGAACAACAGGTAGGCCACGTCGGCCGGGGACGTGGTCGGCTCCTGCCCGGCGCTCGCGGTCAGGAGCACGTAATACGTGTCGCCGACCGCCATCAAGGAAACGCCGAGTGCCGCCCACAGCACGTGATCGCCGGCGAACCGGGTGCGGAACACGCCCACCCAGCACACTCCGGCGGCCAGCCAACTCGTCGACAGGGCCAGCCCGATGTCCACCACGGGGTTGAAACCGCTCCGCGGCAGCGCCAGGCCGATGACGTAGGCGCCCAAGGCCAGCCACATGATCCACACCGGCCACCGCGGCCCCGTGCCCCACCGCGCCCGGCAGGGCCCCCACGTCGATTCGGCTGCATCGCCGCCCCCGGCGTCCGTTAGGTTCACGTTAGCGGACCCGGAACCCGCTCGCCCCCGAGGGGTGCCCCCAGAACAGGCGGCACCCGGGGGAACGCGGCTATCGCTCCCCCCGGCTCGTTCGCATCCGCCTCCCATCCTGAACGGGCATGCTGTAATCCGGATCTCCTGCCGACCGGCAGGCTACGCCGGGCGAGCGCGAGTCCACGACCCGGCGGCACGCGGCGCAGGGTCCCGGTGTTGGACAGGAGATTTGAGACGGTGGACGGCGCACGGGGAATCACCATTCCGAAACTGACCCTGGCAGCGGAGCGGAGCCGCCCGGCTCCCCCGCGGCCCTTCCTCCAGCGCGGCCGGCGCTTCGCCGAGCTCGTGCGCATCGCGCGAAAGAACGGACTGCTCCCGATCCGGCGGCTGGACTTCGGGACCGAGCCGAGCGGGGCATCCGTTCGCAGCGTGCAGGCCGAGGGCCTGCGGGCAGCGCTGGAGGAAGCCGGCGGAGCCTTCGTGAAGATGGGCCAGCTGCTCTCCACCCGATCCGATTTCCTGCCCGCGGAATTCGTCGCCGCACTCTCCCAACTGCAGAAGAGCGTAAAACCGGCGCCCTGGGCCGAGGTACAGCGGATGCTCGAGGAAGAGTTCGCCGCCCCCCTGGCCAGCGTCTTCGCCGAGTTCGATCCCGAACCCATCGCCGCGGCATCCATCGGGCAGGTGCACCGGGCCACGCTGAAGAACGGTACCGTCGTGGCCGTGAAGGTGCAGCGCCCCGGAATCGTGCCGGAGCTGCGACGCGACGTCGCCATCGCCCTGCGGGTGACGAACGTGCTGAGCCTGACGTCGCCGCAGGCCCGGAGCCTCGGGATCAAGGCCGTCGCTGAGGACTATGCGTCAGACCTGGTGCGCCAGCTGGACTTCCGGCTGGAGGCCCGCAACCTGTCGGCCATGCGCGCACTCCAGCTGAGAGGGCCCCGGCCCGGCGAGCTGCGTCTGCCCGAGCTGTTCGAAAGCCTCTCCAACGACCGCGTGCTGGTGATGGAATACCTCGTCGGGGACACCTTCAGCGAGCTGAACGAGAGGGTCGGAGCACCCCGGGCCGAGCTGGGCGCCGCCATGCGCGTCGTGCTGAGCGCCTTCGTGCGCCAGATCGTGTTCGACGGCGTCTTCCACGCGGACCTGCACCCGGGCAACATCATGCTGCTCGCGGACGGAACTCCCGCGCTGGTCGATTTCGGCTCGGTTGGCCGGCTCGACCTGCAACTGCGGGAGACGATTCAGGAGCTGGTGATCGCCTACCTGCAGTCGGACACCCAGCTCATCGCCGACGGGCTGCTGTCCCTCGCGCCCCTGCGCGAGGGGGCGGATGAGAAGGCCTTCCGGCGGGAGCTGAGCGCGTTCATCACCTTCGACCTCGGCCCGGGTGCGCGCGTCAGCGTGCTCACCGTGGATGTCCTGGTCGCCATCCTCACCCGATACGGGGTGGGCATCCCGGCCGAGTTCGTGGCGGCGGCGCGGGCATTCGCCGTGCTCGAAGGCACCCTGCGATCCACCCTGCCCGAGTTCGACCTGCTCGAGGAATCCCGGATGCTGGCCAATGTGCAGATCCGGGACCAGCTGGCGCCGGCCAATGTGCGCGAGCTGCTGACCACCGAGCTGCTGGCCCTGCTCCCGAGCGTGCGGCGCCTCCCACGGCGGTTCGACCAGATCGGGCTCGCCCTGGAGAGCGGCCAGCTGAACGTCAACGTGCGGCTGCTCGCGGACAAGAGCGACCGGCGCCTGCTCAGGGGCCTGGTCAGGCAGAGCCTGCTCGCACTGGTCGGAGCCGCGGCCGGGGTGATGTCGCTCCTCTACCTGACCGCCCCGGCGCCGGCGGATCCCCGGGTCATCAGCACCGTGACGGCCGGGTTCACCCTGGGCGCCGGATCCGTGGTTCTGCTGGTCTCGGCTGTCGTCGACTCGCTGGTGACCCGCAGTCGCGACTAACCAGGGTCCGGGGCGACAACGAAAGAAGGCCCCGCCTGAGGCGGGACCTTCTTCGTATGTTCTGGTAGCGGGAGCGGGAATTGAACCCGCGACACCACGATTATGAGCCGTGTGCTCTAACCAACTGAGCTACCCCGCCACGACCTGTCGGCTGCAAGAGCTTCCAAGCCAGAGCCCCCTGTGGGAATCGGACCCACTACCTCTTCCTTACCAAGGAAGTGCTCTACCAATGAGCTAAGGGGGCAAAGCCATCCACGAGGGAAAACTAAGCCAAATTTCGGCAACCGGTAAATATTATCACCAAGTTGGCCTCCCCGCTGACCGCGGTCACCTCTTGGGCGCCCGGGCGCCCGGCAGCGCCCAGGCCGTGAAGCTCGGCCCGTCCGCGGTGAGACGGATGCCCCCGGTCTCCTCGGTGAGTTCGGCCGCTCCCAGGAGGCGGGTCGCCGCCCCCGCCACCGCACCCTCCGGCAGGGTCACCTCGCAGGCGGAGCGGGCGGCCATCAGCAGCACCGATTCCTCTTCCGCCTCCCGCACGTAGACGAGCACGTCCGCGCCCACGTGCAGCCACCGCATCCCGCCGCCGTTCAGGGCCGGGTGGCCCGTGCGCAGGCGGATCAGCTCCGCGTACAGGTCGATGGTCGCGGCGACGTCGGGTTCCGCGGCGGTGTCCCAGGGCATCGGGGTGCGCGAGTGCTCCCCGTCCTCGCCGACCAGGCCGAACTCGTCGCCGGCGAAGACCACCGGCAGGCCGGGCAGGGTGGCGCTCAGCCCGAAGGCCACGGGCACTCCCCCGTCGATCGCGTGGGTGCGGAACCTAGGCGTGTCGTGGGTGTCGAGGGCGTTCATCGTGGACAGGCGGGTGCGCCACGGGTAGCCGGCCGTGAACCGGGTGTGGGCTTCGACGAACTGCCGCCCGTCGCTCTGCGGGATGGTGCCGTAGGGCAGCCCGAAGTACGGGGAGGGACTGTCCGGTTTGGAGAGCCAGCTCCAGACCGGGCGGGTGAACGTCGTGTAGGTCATCGCACCGTGCCAGGCGTCGCCCTGGAAGTCGCCCGAGGCGTCGTTGGTCGATTCGGCGAGCAGGATCGTGTCGGGGTTGGCCTCGATCATGGTGCGACGGATGGTCTGCCTCACCTCCGCGTTCAGGTCCTCGCCCCCGAGGCGGCCGGTCATGTTCGCCACGTCGATCCGCCAGCCGTCCAGGTTGTACGGCTTTCGCAGCCACTTGCCGACCACCGAGTCGGGGCCCTCGATGAAGCGGGTGCGCAGCTCCACGGAGTTCCAGTTGAACTTCGGCAGTGCGGGCACACCCAGCCAGGCTTCGTAGTCGTCCTGCTGCTCGTCCAGCCAGTAGTAGAAGGCGCTCTCGGCGGCACCCGGAGTGCGGTGCGCGGCGCGGAACCACTCGTGCCGGTTTCCGGAGTGGTTCGACGTGAGGTCGCCGATGATCTTGAAGCCGCGCTCGTGCGCGGCACCGACCAGCCGCACCAGGGCCTCGTCGCCACCGAGCAGCGGGTCGACCTCGTGGAAGCTGGACGCGTCGTACCGGTGGTTGGAGCCGCCGGGGAAGACGGGCGTCAGGTAGAGCAGGGTGACGCCGAGCCGTTCCAAATGGTCGAGGTGGGCGATGACGCCGTCGAGGTCTCCCCCGTAGAACTGGTGCGAACGGCCCGGCGGCAGTTGCTCGACCTCGTCCTCCCACGCCGCGGGCAGACCCCACGCGGGCGCCTGCCGCAGGTCCGCGGCCGGCGAACGGCCGAAGCGGTCGGGGAAGATCTGGTAGATCACGCTGGACGAGGCCCAGTCCGGTGCGGCCGGGTGGCTGACGAGTTTGAAGTCCGCCGAGTCGAGCGTCTCGATGTCGTGCACCCCGGCGGCGTTCAGCCACCAGTGGCTCCCGTCGTCCAGGGTGATCAGGAACCGGTAACCGGTGACCGGGTTGTCGACCGCCACGCCCGCCTCCCACCACTGCCAGCCGCCCTGCGCGCCGAGGAGCGTGGCCGCGCCGAAACGCGGCTCCTGGTCGGGAGTGGACCGGACATGCACGGATGCGACCACCCCGAAGGACTCCGGCACGCGCACCCGCACCCGCACCCTGTCCCCGGGGGCGGGCGACAGGTCGGACACGTACAGCGGGGAGCCGTCGTGGTGCGGGAGTTGGTGCGGCTGTGCGTGGGACCGGTCAAGCGTGGAGAGCATGGTTCCTTACTTCACCGATCCGGCGGTCAGCCCGCCGACGATGTACTTCTGCAGCCAGAGGAACAGGGCCATCACGGGCAGCGCCGCGAGCACGGCCCCGGCCGCGAAGACGGAGTAGTTGCTGGAGAACTCCTGGGAGACGAACTGGTACAGGCCGACCGCGAGGGTCTGCTTCTCCGGCGTGATCAGCACGATGCTGGCGATCACGAATTCGTTGGTCGTTCCCACGAAGGAGAGCAGCCCCACGACGGCGAGGATCGGCGCGACCAGCCGCAGGATGATGGTGAAGAAGATCCGGGCGTGGCCGGCTCCGTCGATCTTGGCGGCCTCGTCGATGGACGCCGGGATGGTGTTGAAGAAGCCGTACATCAGGTAGGTGTTCACGCCGAGGGCGCCGCCCAGGTAGACCATGATCAGGCCGATCTGGGAGTCCAGACCGATCATCGGGAAGATGTCGGAGATGCCATTGAGCAGCAGGAAGATGGCCACGACCGCGAGCAGCTGCGGGAACATCTGCACCAGGACGAGCATCAGCAACCCGGCCCGGCGGCCGGCGAAACGCATCCGTGAAAAGGAATACGCCGCGAGTGCCCCGAGGAACACCGTGCAGACGGAGGTGATGGTGCCGATGAGCAGCGTGTTGCCGTACCAGGCCGCGTAGGGCTGCTGGGGCAGGTCGAACAGGGTCTGGTAGCTGCCCAGGTTCACCTCGCTGAACAGGCCGTTGGCCGTGATCAGCGTGCCGCCCGGATGCAGCGACGCGGAGAGCACATAGAGCAGGGGGAAGGAGCAGAAGACGAGCATGACCACACCGATCAGGTGCCGCCAGCCAGTGTCGAGGAACCACCGCCGGAAACTGAACGGTCGTTTCGTCGGGATGTACAGGTCGCTGGTTTCGGGGGCTGCAATCCGCATGTCAGTTCAACTCCTCTAGCGCCTTGGTCTGTTTGAAGCTGATGATCGACACGAGGGCGACCAGGAGGAAGATGATGATCGAGAACGCGCTGGCGAGCCCGTAGTCGCGGCTCGCCCCCACGAACGCCACCTTGTAGACCATGGAGATCAGGATGTCGGTGGCACCCACGTTCACCCCGGCCGTGACGTCCCTGGGCCCGCCGTTGGTGAGCATGTAGATCAGGTTGAAGTTGTTGAAGTTGAACGCGAAGGACGAGATCAGCAGCGGGGCGACGGACACCAGCAGCAGGGGCAGCTTGATCAGGCGGAACACCTGGCCGGGCCGGGCGCCGTCCACGGTAGCGGCCTCCTGGATCTCCTCCGGAATCGATTGCAGCGTTCCCGTGCAGACCAGGAACATGTAGGGGAACCCGAGCCACAGGTTGACGAAGATGATGCTGAATTTCGCCAGCCACTCGTTGGTCAGCCAGGGGATCTCGGCCCCGCCGAACAGCACCTGGTTGACGAAGCCGAACTGGGGGTTGAGCATGCCGGCCCAGACCAGCGCGGAGAGGAAGGCGGGGAACGCGTACGGCAGGATCAGCACGACACGGTAGAAATTGCGGCCGCGCATCTTCATGTTGTTGAACACGATGGCCAGGAACAGGCCCAGCCCGAACGTGGTCAGCACCGAGAGCAGGGCGAACGCGAAGGTCCAGATGGTCACGCTGATCAGCGGGCCGCGAATCGACTCGGAGCCGAAGGCCTTGGCGAAGTTCGCCAGGCCGACCTCGACCTTCCAGCCGGGCAGCAGCTCGGTGCCGTCCGCGGCGACGAATGAACCGGTCTTGCCGTTGTCGACGTAGACGGTGCTGGTCGTCGTGTTCGTCATGGTGCCGGCCGCTTCGTCGTAGACGAGGTCGGACAGGTACAGGTAGGCGCTGGAGCCGTCCGGCGTGCGGAGGGTGCCGTCGTTGGGGTCGTCGGAGAGCGGCACGGAGATGGCCGCGATGGCCTCCTGGTTGCTGACGATGTCGTTGAACTTGAGCGGCGTGTAGCCGGAGAGCCCGACGGCCTTGCCCGCGTCGTCGACCTCCGCGTTCGTGACGGGGGTGAGCGGGACATCCGTGCTGCCCACGCTGACCGTGCCGTCGGGGTCGGTGACCAGGAAGCTGAACGTGCCGAGCTTCTCGAGCACGGTCAGGTCGTAGGTGGGCGAGTCGGGCACGCGCTGCTGGGACGAGACGATCAGGGAGGTGATCGCGTCCTGCTTGGTGCTGTTGTGGCCGGTGCCGTAGTTGGTGAAGGCGATGTAGCCGGAGTAGCCGACGACGAAGATCTGGAAGATCAGGAGGAAGATCAGGCCGGGAGCGAGGTACTTGGCCGGCAGCTTGTACCGGCTGAAGTAGATCCAGTTCACGACGGCGGTAACGACCAGGACGGCGCCGAAGACGACCCAGTCCTGCTTGAGGAAGAGCACCATCAGGGCGTAGACGCCGATCGCGTCCACGATGGAGAGCAGGGCGATCTTGACCAGAAGCGTTTTCACGCCCACGGATGCCGCCTCGGCGACCCTGGCCGCACGCTTCGAACGCGACGTCTGAACGACGGGTGACTCGCCCGGCCCGTCGCCCCGTGGGGTGACCGGCGCTTCGCCCTGCTCGGTGCCTGTGGTGGTCATCTTCGTCCGCTTTCTGCCGTGCCTAAGCTGCGTGGTAATGCGTGGTAATGCGTGGTAATGCGTGGTGATGCGTGGTGATGCGTGCGGTGCGTGCGGTGCGTGGTGCTGCCCGATGCCGGGCCGGGCAGCCCCGGGGACTGCCCCGGCCTCAGGGAGAGAGGCCGGGGCGGTCCTTCAGGACTGCGTGGTGGAGCTGCTGCGTGGTGGAGCGACTACTTGATGGCGGCCTGGATGTCGGCCGTCATCTTCTGCCAGAGCTGCGTGGGGTCGCCGGCGCCGGTGATGATCGCGGCCTCGGTGACGCCCCAGAACTGCCAGACCTTGCCCATCTGCGGGATGCTGGGCATGGGAACGGCCTCGGCCGCTACCGCGCCGAATCCGGCGGTGATCGGGTCGGAGCTGGCCGCCTCGAACGCGGAGGTCAGTGCCGGTGCGCGGCCGCCGACCTTGTACAGCTCGGTCTGGACCTTCTCGGAACCGATGTAGTTCACCAGGAACTCGTTCGCCGCGAGGGCGTTCTTGGACTTGGCGCTGACGACGAAGCCCTGCACGCCGACGAACGGCTGCGCGGGCGAGCCACCGGCGGACGGGATCGGGTCGACGGCCACGTCAATGCCGGCCTTCTGGGCGTCCGGCACGTTCCACGGGCCGGTGATCAGGAACGGTGAGGCTCCGGAGTTGAACTTCTCCTTGGCGATGTCGCCGGTGACGTTCACGCTCAGGTGACCTGCTGCTCCTTCTTTCGCCAGCCAGGCCGCGTAGGCCTCGCCGCCGGCGTTGCCGATGGAGAGGTCGTCGGGGTTGTAGCTGCCGTCGGCGTTGGTGCCGAAGACGGGTGCGCCGAAGGACGTCTGGAACGGGTACAGGTGGTACGGGTCGGACTCCGGCCCGACCTGCACGAGGAAGGGGAATTCCGTTCCGGCTGCTGTGCCGGCGGCGATCATGTCGTCGTAGGTGGCCGGCGCGGTGGGCGCGAGGGCCGTGTTGCGCAGGAGCGCGATGTTCTCGATCGAGTACGGCACGCCGTAGGTCTTGCCCTCGACGCTCATGGCCGTGACGGCAACCTTCTGGTAGTCGCCGACGGTGTCGCCGAGTTCGACCGGTTGCACGACGCCGTTGCTGACGAAGTTGCCCAGCCAGTCGTGTGCGGCGATCGTGATGTCGGGGCCCTTGCCGGTCGGAACCTGGGCGATGAACGCCTCCTGGATCTTTCCGAAGTCCTTCTGGACGAGCTTGACCTTGACGCCGGATTCCTTCGTGAATGCGGCTGCCGCATCCTTGAGGACGGCGGCGCGGTCCGCGTCGACCCAGACGGTCAGGGTGCTGGAAGCGGCATCGGACTTGGAGCTTCCGGAGGTTGAACCTCCGGCGCAGCCGGCCAGGGCCAGGGACGCGGCGACCGCGACTGCACCAGCAGCGAGGAGGCCTTTCTTATTCACCATCATTGGTGTGCCTTTCGTAAGGACATTGACAATTGTGCAAGCGTTTACATTTATATCTTCTCGTAGGTCGGTTGGCAATTCACGAGGAAAAAGTGGGGAAATCTTTGTAGAGTTCGTTTAAATGAGATGTCATGCAAACGCTTTCACCCTGTGGAAAATGCCGTAATGTTTTCCCCATGACAGGCACAGAATGGTGGCGTACCGCCGTTATCTACCAGATTTATCCCCGATCCTTTGCGGACGCCAACGGCGACGGGATGGGCGACCTCGCCGGCATCACCGGGCGTCTACCGGCCCTGCGCGACCTCGGAATCGACGCGATCTGGCTGTCACCGTTCTACACGTCCCCGCAGCGCGACGCCGGGTATGACGTCGCCGACTACTGCGACGTCGACCCTCTGTTCGGCACTCTCGACGACTTCGACATCCTGCAGCGCACCGCGCATGATCTGGGCATCCGTGTCATCGTCGATCTCGTTCCCAACCACTCTTCGAGCGCGCACCCCTGGTTCCAGGCCGCCCTGGCCTCCCCGGAGGGCAGCGACGAGCGTGCGCACTACATCTTCCGCGACGGTTCCGGCGAGAACGGCGAGCTGCCCCCGAACAACTGGGACTCCGTCTTCGGCGGCAAGGCCTGGACTCGCATCACCAACCCCGACGGCACGCCCGGCCAGTGGTACCTGCACCTCTTCGACACCACCCAGCCCGACTTCGACTGGGACAACCCGTGGGTGCGCGCGCAGTTCCGCGACGTGCTGCGGTTCTGGCTCGACCGGGGCGCCGACGGGTTCCGGGTGGATGTCGCGCACGGCATGATCAAGGAAGCCGGCCTCCCCGACTACACCCCCGTCGAGGGCGGCAGCATGGGCGGCGCGACGGTGCTCGACCTCGGCAGCATCCCCGGCGCAGCCCCGACCGCCCCCTACTGGGCCCAGGACGGCGTGCACGAGATCTATCGCGACTGGCGCCTCATCCTGGACGAATACCCGGGCGACCGCATCCTCGCGGCCGAGGCCTGGGTCGACCCGCTCAGCCACGTCGCCGAGTGGGTGCGCCCCGACGAGATGCACCAGGCCTTCAACTTCGCCTACCTCGAGACCCCGTGGAACGGCGTCGCCCTCCGGCGCGTCATCGACGACTCCCTGGCCGCGTTCGGCGAGGTCGGAGCCCCCAGCACCTGGGTGCTCTCCAACCACGACGTCGTGCGGCACGCCTCCCGGCTCGCCCTCAACCACGAGAGCCTGCAGGGGCACGGCATCGGGCCGAAGACGCCCGATCTCCCCGACCTCGTGGTCGGCCTGCACCGCGCCCGCGCCGCCTCGGCGCTGATGCTCGCGCTGCCCGGTTCCAGCTACCTCTACCAGGGCGAGGAACTCGGCCTGCACGAGGTCATCGACCTGCCGGACTCCGCGCGCGAGGACCCGACCTGGTTCCGCACCAACGGGGAGCGCTACGGCCGAGACGGATGCCGCGTGCCGATCCCCTGGGAAGCAGCCGCCCCCTCCTACGGCTTCGGCCCCTCGGCGCGCAGCTGGCTGCCGCAGCCGGCCTCGTGGGCCGGGCTGGCCCGCGACGCTCAGGTCGGCGTGGCCGATTCCACCCTCGAGCTGTACACGCTCGCACTGCGCCTCCGCCGCGAGCTCCGGCTCGGACTCGGTTCGGTGCGCTGGCTGGCCGGGCACGGTGACGAGATCGTGGCGTTCACCAACGGAACGGTGACGGTGCTCGCGAACACGGGCGCCGCATCCGCCCCGCTGCCGGTCGGCGAAGTGCTGCTGGCCAGCGGCCCGCTCACGGGCGGCAAGCTGCCCGGCGACACCACGGTCTGGCTGCGCGCCTAGGACCTGCCGCCCGCCGGGCTGCCCGCACGCCCGGCCGCGCGCCCGGCCCGC
>NZ_SOGW01000074.1:0-22561 GCF_004403075.1 Cryobacterium sp. TMT2-10
AGACACCCGCTCTCATGGATCAAGGTCTCCGCCGACCGCTGTGGAATCCGGATCGTGCAGGCCAACTCGCTCGTGAACTCGCGCTCGGCGACGGTGTCGACGTCCCACCGCGACCCGGGCACCCGCGGCGCGGTATCCGCGGTCCCCGTCGCGAATCGGTGGGCCTCGTCGATGAGGTCTGCCAGTGCGGCGGCGTCCTGGGCCAGCTTGCCGTGCGCCTGGCGGATGGCGTCGAAGTACTCACCGCGGATCTCCTGCTGTTCGATGAACGAGGGCTTCCTGGAAATCACGGTACGGGCACCCACCGACATTGGCCGCCGCATCCGCCCGCCGGAGTCTGCGCTGTGGATACCCAGATCAAGGCCACATTGTGGAGGAGAAGTCCTGGCTCGCCGACGGCCCACGGGCGGCCGGTCGACCGCCGCCTCCGGGGCCGAGCAGCAGCCGGCCACCGAGGCCATAATGGCTGCACGAGTTCATCGTGACCGGACCGCAACCTCAGAAACCACACTTCTTACATTCCTTTCCATATGATTTAGGTCAGAGCGAGCTAGGAGACTTCGTGACCGCTGACCAACCCGCCATTCGGCTGACCGGACTGACCAAGAGTTTCGGCGCCGTCAACGCCGTCGACGGCGTGGACCTCGACATCGCCGAGGGGGAGTTCTTCTCCATGCTCGGGCCCTCAGGCTCCGGCAAGACCACGGTCCTGCGCCTGATCGCCGGCTTCGAGCAGCCCACCTCCGGCACGGTGTCCCTCCTCGGTCAGGACGTCACCAACCGGGCTCCCTTCGACCGCGACGTCAACACCGTCTTCCAGGACTACGCCCTCTTCCCCCACATGAGCGTGCTCGACAACGTCGCCTACGGGCTGCGAGTGCGCGGGGTCTCCAAGCGGGAACGGCACGCGCAGGCGCAGCAGGCCCTGGAGACCGTGCGCCTGGGCGGCTTCGGAAACCGCAAGCCCGGCCAGCTGTCCGGCGGACAGCGCCAGCGGGTCGCCCTGGCTCGTGCCACCGTCGTGCGCCCCAAGGTGCTGCTGCTCGACGAGCCTCTCGGCGCCCTCGACCTCAAGCTCCGCGAACAGATGCAGGTCGAGCTGAAGGAACTGCAGCGGGAACTCGGCATCACCTTCATCTTCGTCACGCACGACCAGGAGGAGGCCCTCACCCTGAGCGACCGGATCGCGGTCTTCAACGAGGGCCGGATCGAGCAGCTCGGCACCCCGGCCGAGATCTACGACCGGCCGGTGTCCCCATTCGTCGCGGCATTCGTCGGAACCTCGAACATCTTCACCGATGCCCTGTCGCGCGTGCTGCTCGGGCGCGGCGGCATCCACACCCTGCGTCCGGAGAAGATCAGCATCGGGCGAACGGATGCCGCCCTCGCCACCGAACGCACGGCCGCCGGCACCCTCGCCGAGGTGATCTACGTCGGGAGCAGCACGCGCCTGATCGTCGACCTCGACGCCGGCATCCGCATCGTGGTGCTCGAGCAGAACGACGCCCACCGGGTGAGCGAAGACGAGCGCGGGTCACGGGTGAGCATCGGCTGGGGGGACCGTGACGTGGTCGCCCTGGAGAAGTCGACCGCCGTCGCCGCCGAGGCGGGCTCCGCGCCCGCCGACGGACAGCCCGGAGTGCCCGGAACGGGCCACATCAACGGCCAGGTGATCGGGCAATCCGCCACCGAGCCCACCGAACCAGCCACCGAAACAGCACGATAACTGGAATGGAGAACGCGATGAAACGCTTCACAGCACACCGTAAATCGGCAGCCCTCACGGGCCTGGCGATCGTCTCGGTTGCCCTGCTCACCGCCTGTGGCACCACCAGCGGAAAGAGCGAGGGCACCGCCAGCAGCGAAGCTCCCACCAAACTCGGAGCCAACGAGAAATCGGTGTCGATCCTGGCCTGGCCCGGTTACGTCGAGGACGGCAGCAACGACCCCGCCGTCGACTGGGTGAGCGCCTTCGAAGACGAGACGGGCTGCAAGGTCAACAGCAAGACCTACGGCACCTCCGACGAGGCGTTCAACCTGATGAAGACCGGCGAGTACGACGTGGTCGCCGCCTCCGGCGACGCGTCGCTGCGCCTGGTCGCCGCCGGGGACGTCGCCCCGGTGAACACGGACCTCATCCCCAACTACGCGGGCGTCTACGACTTCCTGAAGATGCAGTCCTGGAACAGCGTCGACGGGGTCGCCTACGGGATTCCCCACGGCTACGGAGCGAACCTCCTGATGTACAACACGGATGTGTTCACTCCGGCCCCGGCGTCCTGGGACGTCGTCTTCGACAAGTCCGGCCAGTACAAGGGCAAGGTGACAGCCTACGATTCCCCGATCTACATCGCGGATGCCGCCATGTACCTGATGTACCACCAGCCTGACCTCGGCATCAAGAACCCCTACGCGCTCGACGAGACCCAGCTTGCCGCGGCCGTCGACCTGCTCAAGGGGCAGCGGGAGAACATCGGCGAGTACTGGGCGGACTACTTGAAGTCGATCCAGGCGTTCGAGACCGGCGACACGGTCGTGGGCACCACCTGGCAGGTCATCCGCAACTCCCTCGCCGAGGGCACCCCGGCGGAGGTCGTTCTGCCCAAGGAGGGCGTCACCGGCTGGTCGGACACCTGGATGATCGCGTCCCAGGCCAAGAGCCCGAACTGTGCCTACGCCTGGCTGAACTACATCGCCAGCCCGAAAGCCAACGCCCAGGCCACCGAGTACTTCGGTGAGGCTCCGTCCAACCAGGCCGCCTGCGACTTCACGACCGACCCCAACCAGTGCGCGACCTACCACGCCGGCGACGAGGAATACGCGGCGCAGATCTGGTACTGGTCGACCCCGATCGAGAAATGCCTCGACGGGCGCACCGACGTGAAGTGCACCGACTACGCGGCCTGGACGACCGCGTGGCAGGAAATCAAGGGCTAACGGTCCAGATTCAATCAGGACAGAAGAGGAATCATGACGGTTGACGCACCCGCTCAGCCCGAGCTGCGGGCGGTGGTGCCCCCTCACCGGGACACCATCGCCCGGCGCGGCTCGGTCCTGCTGAGCAAGCACCCGCGCCTGCGGCTGACGCTCCTGCTGTCCGCACCCCTGTTCTGGCTCGGCCTGGTCTACATCGCGGCCCTGGCCGCGCTCCTGATCACCGCCCTGTGGACCGTGGACACGTTCACGGGCACCATCTCGCAGACCTGGACGCTCGACAACATCATCACCGTCCTGACCGGGTCGCTCTACCAGACCGTGACCGTGCGCACGGTGGGCGTGGCCGTGCTGGTGACGGTGATCGACATCGCGGTGGCCCTGCCGATCGCCTTCTACATGGCGAAGGTGGCCAGCCCCCGCTGGCAGCGCATCCTGGTGATCGCGGTGCTGATGCCCCTGTGGGCCAGCTATCTGGTCAAGGCGTACGCCTGGCGGTCGGTGCTGTCCCAGGACGGCATCTATGAGTGGCTGGTGGCGCCCTTCGGCGGGCATACCCCCGGGTACGGGTTGCCGGCCACCATCATCACCCTGTCCTATCTGTGGCTGCCGTACGTCATCCTGCCCATCTACGCCGGCCTGGAACGCGTTCCCGATTCACTGCTCGAGGCCTCGGGCGACCTGGGCGGCAAGACCGGGGCCACGCTGCGCCTGGTCGTGCTGCCGATGATCTGGCCGGCCATCATCGCCGGATCCATCTTCAGCTTCTCCCTCTCCCTGGGTGACTACATCACCGTGAACATCGTCGGCGGCGCCAACCAGATGCTCGGCAACCTCGTCTACACGAACGTGGGCGCCGCCAACAACCTCCCGCTCGCCGCGGCGATCGCGCTGATCCCGATCGTCATCATTTTCGGCTACCTGGCCGTCGTGCGCCGCACCGGCGCGCTGGAAAACCTGTAGGGGACGACATGCGATTGAGCCGCCCAGCGCGGGCCATCCTGGCCGGAATCACGGCCCTGATCCTGCTCGTGATCTACCTGCCCCTGATGGTCGTCCTGGTGAACTCATTCAGCACCAGCACCAGCCTCACCTGGCCGCCGCCGGGCCTGACCCTGGAATGGTGGGGCAAGGCCTTCCGCAGCGAGGGCGCACTCGACGCCGTCGTCACTAGCGTGCAGATCGCCCTGATCGCCACGATCGTGTCGCTCGTGCTCGGCACCCTGATCTCCCTGGTCCTGCAGCGCTTCGAGTTCTTCGGGCGGGACGCCGTGAGCCTGTTGGTGATTCTGCCGATCGCGCTGCCCGGAATCATCACCGGCATCGCCCTGAACAACGCCTTCCGCACCATCCTCGGCCTGCAGCTGTCGATCGCGACCGTGATCGTCGCCCACGCCACGTTCTGTATCGTCACCGTCTTCAACAACGTGATCGCCCGGCTTCGGCGGCTCGGCACCAATTTTGAGGATGCCTCCGCCGACCTGGGCGCGGGCCTCTGGACCACCTTCCGGCTGGTGACCTTCCCGCAACTGCGGTCGGCGCTGCTCGCCGGGGGGCTGCTGGCCTTCGCGCTCAGCTTCGACGAGATCATCGTGACGACCTTCACCGCCGGAGCCGGGGTGAAGACGCTCCCGCTCTGGATCCTGGACAACCTGTTCCGACCGAATCAGGCGCCCGTCGTGAACGTGATCGCCGTCGTGCTCGTGCTCGTCTCGATCGTGCCGATCTACATCGCCCAACGCCTCGCGGGCGCCGAGAAGGTCCCCCGGTAACCGGTCAGCGCCCGGGCAGGCCTACCGGCGTGCGTCGCGGCCGGTCAGCGCCAGGAGGCGTGACTGCAGTGGGGCGTCCTCGCTCGTGACCACGGGGGAGGCGAAGAGGCCGCTGGCCTCCAGGGTGTCCCGTTGCGGTTCGAACACGCTCCACACCGCCTCGACCAGCGCATCAGCGAGGGCCTCGTCGGCGCCCGTGGCCCTGGCCAGGTCCCAGGTGTGGACCGTCACGTCGGAGACCTGCTCGCGGAGGTAGTCGGAGGCCGGGACCGTGTCGTACGACAGCTGCACCGGCGCGTCGGCAGCCGTCGCCGTCCACGCCGCGGTGGCCAGCGCGGAGTGGGTCTCCCATTCCGCGGCCAGGTCCGGGCCCAGCGGGGGGAGGGAGCGCCGGGCGTCCAGGACCGTCAGGCCCGCGAGCAGCGGCGGTACCCATTGCTGCTCGATCACGACGTGGCGCACGAGCTCCCGCACGGTCCACTCGGTGTCGGGCGTCGCCGCGGACCAGTCCGAGATCGCGCCCACCCTGGCGCTGAATTCCCCGGCCGCCTGCTTCTGCAGTGCAATCCAGTCAAAGGTCGCGAGGTCGTCGGTCATGGCGTTCCAATCGTTTCCCGGTGCAACAGCCGACCGTCCGCTCGCATTCCTCGCCGGGGTGGAACAGCGCCGGGGTGGAGCGGTGTCGACGGTGTGGGTTAGGGTCTCTCCATGAGTAGGCAGGACGGTAGCGACCGCACGGTCTCGGCCGAAGCGGTCGACGACAGTTCGGCGACCCTGCTGCACATCGACATGGACGCGTTCTTCGCGTCGGTGGAGCTGCTGGACCACCCGGAGCTGGTCGACCAGCCCGTGATCGTGGGCCACCGGTCGGGCCGGTCCGTGGTGACGGCGGCGAACTACGTGGCCCGTCGCTACGGCGTCAACTCGGCCATGCCGATGGCGCTCGCCCTGCGCAAGTGCCCGTCGGCGGTCGTGCTCGAACCCCATATGAGCCGGTACAAGGATTTCTCCGCGCGCGTCATGCGGATCTTCGGGGACATCACCCCGCTGGTCGAGCCGCTCAGCATCGACGAGGCATTCCTCGACGTCGCGGGGGCCCGGCGGCTGCACGGGTCACCGGCCGTGATCGCCGCGCTGATCCGCCGCCGGGTCGAGGCCGAGACCGGACTCACCTGCTCGGTCGGCGCCGCCTCGACGAAATTCGTCGCGAAAATGGCGTCGAGCCGGGCGAAACCCGACGGCCTGCTCGTCATCCCCGCGGAGGACACGCTGGCGTTCCTGCATCCGTTGCCCGTCGGCGCCCTCTGGGGGGTCGGCGCGACAACCGAGCAGAGCCTGCTGCGCCTGGGCCTGGCCCGGATCGGCGACCTCGCCGACACGCCTCTGTCTGTGCTGCAGAAAGCGGTGGGGGAGTCAGCCGGGCGCAAGCTGCACGACCTGGCCTGGGGGCGCGACCCCCGGGCGGTCACGGTGGAGCGCGAGGAGAAGAGCGTCGGCCACGAGGTGACGTTCGAGCACGATGTGAACGACCTCGCCCGGTTGCGCAGCGAACTGCTGCGGCAGGCGGATGCCGTGGCCGTCAGGCTGCGGAGCGCCGGCCTGGTCGGCCGCTGCGTCGTGCTGAAGCTGCGCTACCCCGATTTCAGTACCGTCACCCGCTCCCGCACCCTCGCCGAACCGACCAACGTCGGGCGGCGCATCTACGAGGAGGCGGCGGCCAGTTTCGACCTGCTCGCGGTGAAGGGCATCCGGGTGCGGCTGATCGGCGTGCGCGTCGAGCAGCTCGGCGAGGGTGACGGGGGAGGCGCGGGGCTGTGGGACCCTGATGACGACTGGCGGGGCGCCGAGCGGGCGGTGGATTCGGTGACCGCGCGCTTCGGCCTGGGCATGGTGCGGCCGGCCTCGCTACTGGGCCCGGCACGACCCGGCTCGGCCCGCCCCGGCACGCCCAAACCAGACAAGGGGTAGCCTGAGGGCATGACTAGCCTTCCGGAAAAGCTCGCAGAAATCTCTCGTTCGGCCGGCGTGAAATCGGCCTACGGTGACCCGGTCCAGATCGACGGCGTCAGCATGGTCCCCGTCGCGCTGGTGTACTACGGGTTCGGCGGTGGTGAAGGGGAATCCGAGGACAAGGGCAGTGGCACCGGTGGCGGCGGTGGCGGAGCCTCGCTGCCGATCGGCGCCTACGTCAGGTCGGGCGGAACGCTGCGTTTCGAACCGAACGTCATCTCGCTGCTCGCCGTCGGCATCCCGTTCGTCTGGGTGGCCGGCAAGGCCTTGGCCCGCGTGATCCGCGCCCTGAAAAAATAACGCTCAGGAGTCCTGCTCCGGGGTGAACACGTCGGGGATCCCGTCGTCGTCCGCGTCGAGCCGTTCCTTCTCGTCGATGATGCGGTAGTGCCGGTTGCGCACCCGCAGCACCACGGTCGCCAGCAGCGCCGCCAGCAGCGACCCGGTCAGGATGGCCACCTTGGCATGGTCGTCGTGCGGGCTGCCCTGACCGAAGGCCAGTTCGGCGATCAGCAGGGACACAGTGAAGCCCACGCCGCCGAGCATGGCCACGCCGAGCACGTCCACCCAGGCCAGGTCCGGGTCCAGTGAGGCCCTGGTCGTCTTCGTGACCACCCAGGTGGCCAGCATGATGCCGATCGGCTTGCCCAGCACCAGGGCCGCCACGATGCCGAGGGCCACGGGATCGGCCAGGGCGGCACCCAGGCCGGCCACCCCGCCGATGGTGACCCCGGCGGAGAAGAACGCGAACACGGGAACGGCGAAGCCGGCCGAGACTGGGCGGATGCGGTGCTCGAGGTTCTCCGCCAGGCCGGGGCCTGCCCCGGGCCCGCCGCCGCGCCGGCTGCGCATCACCGGCACGGCGAAGCCCAGCAGAACGCCGGCCACCGTCGCGTGAATGCCGGAGCCGTGCACGAGCGCCCAGGTGGCCAGGCCCAGGGGCAGCAGGATGACCGCGGCGCCCCAGGGCGTCGAGCCGAAGAAGACCGAGTACCGGTGCGCCAGGAACGCGAACACGCCCAGCGGCACCACGGCCAGGAGCAGCGGGAGCGGCTGGATGTCGGCGGAGTAGAAGAAGGCGATGATGCCGATGGCCAGCAGGTCGTCGACCACGGCCAGGGTGAGCAGGAAGATGCGGAGGGCGCTCGGCAGCCGGGACCCGATCACGGCCAGGACCGCCACGGCGAAGGCGATGTCGGTGGCGGTCGGGATCGCCCAGCCGCGCAGGGTTTCCGCACCGGAGGTGGCATTGATGGCCACGAAGATGAGCGCGGGCACGATGACGCCGCCCACGGCGGCGGTGACCGGAACGACCGCACGGCTGAACGTGCGCAGATCACCGGCGACGAACTCGCGTTTCAGTTCCAGCCCGGCGAGGAAGAAGAAGACGGCGAGCAGCCCGTCGGCGGCCCATGCCCCGAGGCTGAGGTTCAGGTGCCAGGGCTCGTAACCGATTTCAAAGTCCCGCAGGGCGTAGTAGCCGTCGGCGGCCGGCGTGTTGGCGAGGATCAGCGCGAGCACGGTGGCCAGCAGCAGCAGGGCGCCGCCGACGGTCTCCTTGCGCAGGATCGACGCGACGCGCTGGTACTCGGGGTAACTGCTGCGGCGGAAGATCCAGGCTCTGGTTTCGCCGGGGCCGGCAGGCGGGTGGGGTGAAGTCACGGGAGGTCCTCTGGTTCATGGCACGCCAAAACGGATGTCGACCAGGCTTCCCGACTCACCGTTACCCAGAGTACACGGCGGCGTGCGGCCTCCGGGAGAGGAGACTCAGCGCCGGCGACCGCGGCGCAGCCACGCGGGGAAGTGCCAGGGCCCGGATACCGGCAGGCCCCGCCGCATCCGTCGCCGGCGCAGAATGAACCGGCGCATCAACAGGAGCAGCAGTCCGGCGAGCACCAGCGGGACGACCGCGCTCACCGGGAATTCCCCGGGGGGCGGCCCGTGCGGGCGATCTCAGGTCGGCATGCCATGCCGCGAGTCTAGGCCGCGGCCTATACTCGAAACGAACACGGGAGTCCGGTCAACCGGGCTGAGAGGAAGCTTCTGAAGCTTCGACCGTCGAACCTGATCTGGATCATGCCAGCGCAGGGAGGCAGATTATCTCGTACCCGTGCCCTGGAAACACTACGGAAAGGGCACGACCAGTGCACGCAAACACCACCCTTCTCACCCGGTCCACCGAACGCTCGCCGCGGAATTTCCGCTGGCGGGTCGTCGACATCGTCATCGCGAGCGTCATCGGCGTGGCCAGCGGACTCATCTTCATCGTCTGGAACCAGGCCTACAACCCGCTGAGCGGGCTGCTCACGCCGTTGCTTCCCGGCCTGCAGGCCCTGCTCGGCGGCGGATGGCTCTTCGCCGGCGTCCTCGGCGGGCTCATCATCCGCAAGCCCGGCGCGGCGCTCTACACCGAGCTGCTCGCGGCCGTCGTCTCCACCCTGGTAGGCGGCACGGCCTGGGGCGCCACCATCCTCGTCTCCGGCGCCGTGCAGGGGCTCGGGGCCGAGCTGGTCTTCGCGCTCTTCTTCTACGCCAACTACCGTCTCTACGTGGCGCTGCTCGCGGGAGCGGGGGCCGGGCTCGCGCTGGCCGTGAACGACCTCCTGCTCTGGTACCCCGGGTCCGCCGCCCCGTTCATCACCATCTACGCCCTGTCCGCCGTGGTCTCCGGGATCGTGGTCGCCGGCCTGCTGTCCTGGCTCGCGATGCGGGGGCTGGCGCGAACCGGCGCCCTCTCGCGCTTCGCCGCAGGACGCTCGACCCGGCCCCGGGTCTAGGGGCACAGCCATGACACCGGCAGAAGCGGCCACCGTCCCGGGGGCATCCGTGCTCGCCCGTGACTGGGGCTGGCGGCATGCCGGTCGCCGCGGCTGGGCGGTCAGGGGCCTCGACCTGCGGATCGACCCCGGAGAACGGCTGCTGCTGCTCGGCGCGTCCGGCGCGGGCAAGTCCACGCTGCTGCACGCCCTGGCCGGCGTGCTCGGCGGCGACGAGGAGGGCGAGCAGACCGGCCGGTTGCTCGTGAACGGCCAAGAGCCCACCGCGGCCCGCGGCCAGTCCGGCCTGCTGTTGCAGGACCCGGATTCGCAGGTCATCCTGGCCCGCCTCGGCGATGACGTGGCCTTCGGTTGCGAGAACCTCGGCGTGCCGCGGGACGAGATCTGGCGGAGGGTGCACGACGCCCTCGAGATGGTCGGCCTGGATCTGCCGCTCAGCCATCCGACGTCGGCGCTGTCCGGCGGGCAGAAGCAGCGGCTGGCCCTGGCCGGGGTGCTCGCGATGCGCCCCGGCCTGCTGCTGCTCGACGAACCGACGGCGAACCTCGACCCTGAAGGGGTCCTGTCCGTGCGCGATTCCGTGGCCCGGGTGCTCGAACACTCGGAGGCCACCTTGATCGTGATCGAACACCGGGTGGCCGTCTGGCAGGGCCTGGTAAACCGGGTGGTCGTGCTCGACCAGGGCGGCGGAATCCTCGCCGACGGGAACCCCGACGAGGTCTTGACCCGTCAGGGCGAACAGCTGGCGAAGGTCGGTGTCTGGGTTCCGGGCCGGGGGAGCGGACTGCCGGCGTCCCGGCGGGGCGCGGCGCCGCGGAGCACGGGCTCGCTGAACGCCGGACCACTGAGCACGGGACCACTGAGCACGGGACCACTGAGCACGGGACCACTGAGCACGGGACCACTGAGCACGGCGCTGTTGCAGACCAGGGCACTGTCCATTGCCCGCACCAAGGATGCCGTCGTCGCCTCTGACATCGAACTCGCCGTGCACGCCGGGTCTGCGCTCGCGATCACCGGCCCGAACGGCGCCGGAAAATCGACCCTGGCGCTCACCCTTGCGGGGCTGCTCAAGCCGGCGTCGGGGCGGGTGCTCGCGAGCGACGCATTCGCGGCTGGGGCGGGCGCGCAACCGATCCGCTGGAAGTCACGCGAGCTGCTCACCCGGATCGGAACGGTGTTCCAGGACCCGGAGCACCAGTTCGTCGCCGCGACCGTGCGGGCCGAACTCGCGGTCGGACCGCGGGCGCTGGCCCGGCCGGAGGCCGAGATCACCGCTCGGGTCGACGAGGTGCTGCAGCGGCTCCGCCTCGACCAGCTGGCCGACGCGAACCCGTTCACCCTGTCCGGCGGCGAGAAACGCCGTCTGTCCGTCGGCACGGTGCTCGCCACCCGGCCGCGGCTCCTGGTGCTGGACGAGCCGACCTTCGGCCAGGACCTCCGCACCTGGCGGGAGATCGTGGCTCTGCTCGAGGAACTCATCACGGAGGGCACGGGCGTTGTCGCGGTCTCGCACGACGCCGACTTCGTCACCGCGCTCGCCGACCGCGAATTCCCGATGGCCGCCCCGGCCCAGGCACCCAGAGTGGCGGCCGCCCGATGAGCGTGCTCGCGCCCGCCCGGGGTCAGCAGGCCATCTTCCGGGTCAACCCCGTGGCCAAGCTCGCGGCCGCACTGCTGCTGGCGGGTGTGCTCATGCTGACCGTCGACTGGGTGTCCGCCGCCGTCGCGCTGGCCTGCGAGTCCGTGCTGTTCTTCTTTGCCGGATTGTCCCTGCGGGCCTTCTTCTGGCGCACCCTCCCGGTCTGGATCGCGGCCCCCACGGCCGGGCTCACCACCCTGCTGTACGGCCAGGCGTCCGGGCAGGAATACTGGCACCTCGGGCTGGTGCACGTCACCGAGGGCTCGACCGCACTGGCCATCGCGACCACGCTGCGCATCCTGGCCATCGGGTTGCCGTCGGTGGTGTTGTTCGTGACCGTCGACCCCACCGACCTGGCGGACGGCCTCGCCCAGATCGTTCGGCTGCCGTCCCGGTTCGTGCTCGGCGGCCTGGCCGGGCTGAGACTGGTCGGCCTGTTCATCGAGGACTGGCGCGCCCTCGAACTGGCCAGGCGGGCCAGGGGGATCGGGGACGGCGGCGCCATCCGTCGCCTGGCCGGCCAGGGGTTCGCCTTGCTCGTGCTGTCCATCCGCCGGGGCAGCAAACTGGCCACCGCGATGGAAGCGCGTGGTTTCGGCGCCCCGGTGCGGCGCACCTGGGCCCGGCCGGCCACCTTCCGCGGCCGGGAATTCGCACTCGTCGGGATCGGCCTGGTCGTCGCGCTGCTGGCGGTATTCGTCTCCGTGGCAACGGGAAGCTGGAACTTTGTGCTCGCCTGACCCGGAACGGATGCTGCTGCTCGCGCCCTTCCTGGCCGCCCTGGCGGCCGCAGGGCCGACGCCAGTCGTGCTCATCGACGGTCCGAGCGGGGCCGGCAAGAGCACCCTGGCCGACGCCCTCGTCCTGGCCTGGCCGGGCATGGTCAGGCCCGTGCTGGTGCGCCTGGACGACATCTACCCCGGCTGGAACGGGCTGGACGCCGCCGTGGCCCAGCTGACCGACCACATCCTCGGACCGCGTCGGCGGGGGGCGCCGGGGGCCTGGCAGCGCTACGACTGGGAGCGCGGCCAACCGGCCGAGTGGCACCTCGTCGACCCGGCGCGCCCGCTGATCGTGGAGGGCTGCGGGGCGCTGGCCGCCGCCAACCTGCCGCTCAGCGACATCCGGGTGTGGCTGGACGCCGACGACCGGCTGCGCAAGCAGCGCGCCCTGGCCCGGGACGGAGAGGCGTTCCGTTCGCACTGGGACCAGTGGCAATCGGAGTGGGAGGCCTACCGCAACCGGGAACGGCCGGAACGGCAGGCGACGATCCGGCTCGCCGCGGCCGGAAACACTGCGGGAAGCCCCGCGGGCAGGCTAGGTTGAAGACATGGCCGGTCAAACCGAAAAAGACGTAATGTACACCGCGGAGTTCACCGACGGGCCCCTCGCGGGGCAGGTCGACACCCGTGCCCTGATCCACGGCAAGCACGACCCGCGGATCAGCATGATGGCGGCCGTCGAGGGCGTCGAAACGACGTTCTGGTACGACGAGGTCGACGAACGCGACGTGCAGGGCCGCCTGCACGTGCGGTATCGCTTCGACGCCGGTGAGAGCGATCCGTACGAATTCACCCACGAAACCGACTAGCGCTCAGCCGGGCTCGTTCGCGGGCTCGCGGTCGCTGACCGTGGCGGTCACCTTTTCGCGGTCACTTATTGGCATCGAGCAGGGCCGTGATCATTGCCACGGGGTGCAACAGCCGCCAGCCGAGTCCCGGTGCGGGGATTGTCCGGTCGAGCACCAGGGGTGATGACACGCTCTCCCCGCCCGCCTCGACCGACACCCGGCCGATGGTGCGTCCGGCGCGCCCGGTGGAGATGCTGTCCAGTTTCACGTCGGCGACTCCGGGTGCCACGGCCTGCCAGCCGAACCGGGTCTTGGCCGTGCGCACGGTCGCGGAGGACGTGGCACCCCAGGGGGTGCTGAACCGTGCGTAGGCGTCGCCCAGCGCGAGCACGGGCAGTTCGGTGACTCCCGAGCGGGCGCTCTCCATCAGGGCGGTCACGTCCGCGGTCAGCGCGTCGTAGTCGGGCTCCCCGATCACGGCGCCGGCGAAGGTGAAGACGGATGCCCCGGTGCGCACCTGGGCGGTGAAGAGGAAGCAGATGCCGGCGGCATCCGTGTAACTGCGGGAAATGCCGGTGACGCCCTCGTCGGCCAGGAACGCCGTGGTGTTGTCGACGCCGCGCTGGCCGACCAGGGCCGAGGCCGGTTGGGCGAGGATGCCGGCGATCACCGGGTCGGACGCGGCCAGCCCGGCCAGCCGGGCCAGGTCCGTGGCGGTTCCGGCACTCTTCTCGCTCAGGCCGGTGGCGTCGGCGACGACCGTGCCGGTGAGTCCCTGCGTGCCCAGCCAGGCGTTCGCGGCGGCCACGTAGGCGTCGATCGAGCCGAAGGCCCATCGTGCGAGGGTGTCGGCATGGTTGTTGCTGGAGCCGAGGACCATAGCCTGGAGCAGCTCCGTCTCGGTCCATTCCTCGCCCGGGAACACGACGACTGTGCGGGCGCCGGTGCTGCCGTAGGAGATGTAGTCCTGGTAGTCGGCGGCCGAGATCGGGATCTTCGGGCCGGCGTCCCCCGCCGGCAGCGGCTTCTCGGCCAGGACGACCAGCGCGGTCACGATCTTCGTCGCCGCCGCCATCGGCAGGGCATCCCTGGTGCCGCCGACCGCCAGCGGGACGTGCTCGCCGAGGTCGCCGGCCTTGAGGGTGACCGTGGTCGGCGCGGTGGGATCAGGGGTGAGCGTGGTGAGCCCGATGACCGCGCTGCCGCCGGCCGCCGGGAGAACGGGCGGGGACGCGCTGGCGGGGCCGGGCGCGGGTGTGTCCAGCGTCGCCGACGCCGCCGGCAGCGGGCCCAGCAGGGTGGCCGGGCCGTACACGCCGACGGCGAGGATGACGAGGGCGCCGACCGCGCTGCCGATGATGCGGCCAGGTCGGTATCTACTCATGACGCAAGGCTAACGTCCGACGGTCATCCCCAGCCGAGGTCGTGCAGCCTGTCGTCGTCGATGCCGTAGAAATGTGCGATTTCGTGCACGAGGGTGATGTGCACCTGGTCGCGCAGCTCGTCCAGATCCGCGCACAGGGCCAGCAACGGTTCGCGGTAGAGCACGATCCGGTCGGGCATCTCGCCGAAACCGTACTGCCCGCGTTCGGTCAGGGCGACGCCGTCGTAGAGGCCGAGCAGATCGAGGCTGCCGTCTTCCGGCCGGTCCTCGACCACGAAGATGACGTTGTCGAGGCCGTCGACCATGTCGTCGGGCAGCAGATCCAGCTCGTCGATGACGAGACGTTCGAACTCGTCGTGATTCAGCGGCAGCATCCGTTCAGCATCTCACGACGCGAATCTCACGACGCGAACGGCCTAACCGTTGGCGGCTGCGTTGATCGTGATGGTCGTGAGGCCACCGGCGGCAACGCCCCACTTGTCCAGGATTTTGCCGTAGGAGCCGTCATCGACCATCGACTGCAGGGCGGCCTGCACGGCCGGTGTCAGTTTGGAACCCTTGGCCACGGCCATCCCGTACGGCGCCTCCTCGAAGGAGGTGCCGGCGGTCTGTAGCTTGCCTTCGGTCTTGGAGATCGCGTACAGCGTGACGGGCGAATCGGCGCTGAAGGCGTCGGCCTGGCCGAGCACCGTGGCGTTGGTGGCCGAATCCTGGGTGTCGAACTTGAGCTTGTCGATCGGGGGCTTGCCGGCGGCGACGCAGGCGTCGCTCTTGGCCGGGATCTCGTCGGTGTCTTCGTACGTCGTGGTCTGCACGGCGATCTTCAGTCCGCAGGCGTCGTCGGGGTCGACGGTCTTGCCGGTGGCCGAGGCCCACTGGATGCCCGCGGTGTAGTAGTTGACGAAGTCGACCTGCTCCTCGCGCTTGAGGTTGTCGGTGAACGAGGAGATGCCCAGGTCCATTTTGCCGCCGATGATGCTCGGGATGATGGTGTCGAAATTGGCGACCTTGTAGGCGGCGGTGAGTCCGAGTTTCGCGGCGAGGGCGGAGCCCAGTTCGATGTCCCAGCCGATCGGGTTGCCGGAGTCGTCTTTGAACTCGTTGGGGGAGTAGTTCGGGCTCGTGCCGATGACGAGCTTGCCGGACGCCCGGACGGCGTCGGGGAGCATTGCCTCGGCGGCGGCATCCTTGGTCACGCTGCTGTCGGCTTTCCCGGAACTTCCCGACGTGGCGGGCGTGGAATTGTCGACGCAGCCGGTGAGCAGGAGGGCGGCCACGGCAGCGAGGGCGGGGAGGGTGTAACGAGCGCGCATAGGAATTCCTTCGTCAGATGTCGTTCCGGCGAGTCTAGGAGCAGCCGATCTCGCTCAGAGAATCGCCGGGCGCAGGAGAGGAAATGAATTCCAGATCGTGATGAAGCCGGTACTTCTATTGGGGTGAGTAACGGGGCTTGAACCCGCGACCTCCTGGACCACAACCAGGCGCTCTACCAGCTGAGCTATACCCACCATGCGTTGCTTTTCCCGCAGGAAAGGCAACTCATGAATTCTATTACATGTTTGGACCGAAGTTGTGCACGGCTTCGGCTGCACGGCTCTTGGCCTGGTCGCTGGAGGGCCCCGGGTCGCTCACGAACACGGTCTGGCGGTAGTAGGCCAGTTCGCGAATCGATTCGAGGATGTCGGCCAGGGCGCGGTGTCCGCCGTCTTTCGCCGGGGCGTTGAAGTACACGCGGGGGTACCAGCGCCGGGCGAGTTCCTTGATCGAGGACACGTCCACGTTGCGGTAGTGCAGCTGGTTGTCCAGACGCGGCATGTACTTGGTCAGGAATGCCCGGTCGGTTCCGATCGAGTTGCCGGCCAGCGGCGCCTTCTGGTCGGCCGGGATGAACTTCAGCACGTAGTCGAGCACCTGCAGCTCTGCCTCGGCGGCGGTGAGGCCGTTCGGCATCTCGGTGATGAGGCCGGAGGTCTCGTGCATGTCGCGCACGAAGTCGTTCATGTTCTCCAGTGCGGCCGCGCTCGGCTTGATCACCAGGTCGAGGCCCGGATCGATGATGTTCAGGTCATAATCGGTGATCACCACCGCGATCTCGCACAATTCATCCGTGTCAATGTCCAAACCGGTCATTTCACAGTCAACCCATACCAACCGGTCACTACTTTTTGTCATGAGCCGAGTCTATCGGCGGCCGCCGACCACGATTCCTGGCCGCGATCACGGCCGGGTCCGGTCGGCCGTGGCCTCACCGCGGCCCGCTTTCGTAGACTGGCCTTCCCTGCGGCACACGAAGAAGGATTCCCTGATGGAGCTCACCTATTTCTCGTCCGCCTTCTGCGAGCCGTGCCGGCAGACCCGTGCGGTCCTGGCGGAGGTCGAACGCCTCGTTCCGCAGGCCCATGTGCGTGAGCTCGACGTGGCGCGAGACGTGGCCGAGGCGGAGGCCAACGGCATCCGGATCACGCCCACCGTGATCGTCCGGGACGAGGCCGGGGTGGAGGTCTTCCGGGCCAGCGGGGTGCCGACCCTCGCGCAGGTGCTCGTCGCGGCAGCGAAAGCGGTCTGAGGCCGGTTCCGCACTCCGGAGCCTGGTCTGCGGTATCGTTGAACGTTCTCCGCCCCCGTAGCTCAGTGGATAGAGCAGCGGCCTTCTAATCCGCTTGTCGTAGGTTCGATTCCTACCGGGGGCACCGTATACCCACACTCGGGCCGGTCGGCCACGGCCGCCGGCTTGATCAGCGAGCCGGCCTGGGCACTGTTCGGACTCAAACGTGCTTGGACCGGCCGGAGATGAACTGGACGAGCCAAACGATGATGGCAATCACCGCGAGAACGATCCCCACCCAGAGGAGGAAGTTCAGAGACTGAACCAATCCACCGGTGATGAGGAGCCCCACGGCAATGATTGCGATGATGATCAGCAACAAGTTCATTGGTCTTTCCTCCTTGATGATTCAGGAATGAGAGCAAATCAGGTGAGTCTCTGCGGACATCCTGCCGCTATTTGCGCGATTTGCATATGCCCCTGCAATCGGTCGGCTGATGCCCTGCGGTGGGCCGAGGTCGAGCGTCGACGTCGGCGTGGGCGGCGTGCAGTCCCCGGTGCGCGGCGAGTAGTCTTGATCTATCGGCCAATCGACCGGTGACGTTTTCCTCGAAGAAGAAGAAAGTGTGTCATGTCCGGCAAATATGAAGTTTTCGCAGAACGCACCGGCGGTTACGGGTTCAGGCTCAAGGCCAACAACGGCGAGGTCATCGCCTCGTCGGAGAACTTTAAGACCAAGGCAGAAGCGCTCAAGGGCATCGAGTCCCTGCGCTCCCACGCCAAGTCCCACGTGGTCGACCTGACGGAGCCCACGGACTGACTCCGCTCGTCCTCGTCGGGCGCCGGTCTGTGCGGGCGTGGACGGGGCCGGACGCGGCGGTCGATTCGGCGGCCGGCTTGATAGATTCGGTGCATGCGAGAACTTCAGGCGCGAATCATCGCGGAACTGCACGTGTCCCCACAGATCGACCCTGCTGCGGAGGTGCGGCGGCGGGTGCAATTCCTCGTCGACTATCTCGTGCGGACGGGGGCGAAGGGTTTCGTCCTGGGCATCAGTGGTGGCCAGGACTCCAGCCTGGCCGGGCGCCTGTGCCAGCTTGCCGTTGAGCACCTGACCGCGGCCGGTCACCCGGCGATCTTTCTCCCGGTACGGCTGCCGTATGCGGTCCAGCGGGACGAAGACGACGCGCAGTTGGCCCTGGACTTCATCAACGCCCGGTCGACCATCACCTTCAACATCGAACGAGCCGTCAACGGCGTCGAGGCGGAATTCGCCGACAGCCTGGGCTGGCCGTTGCCCGATTTCGACAAGGGGAACGTCAAGGCCCGGGTGCGTATGGTCGCCCAGTACGCCCTCGCCGGATCCCACGGTCTGCTGGTCGTCGGCACCGATCACGCCGCGGAGGCCGTGACCGGGTTCTTCACGAAATACGGCGACGGCGGCACCGACATCCTGCCCCTCACCGGACTGAACAAACGCCAGGGCCGCGCCCTGCTGGTCGAGCTCGGCGCGCCCGACCGCCTCTACCTGAAGCTCCCGACCGCCGACCTGCTCGACGACAATCCCGGGCAGACGGACGAGGCGAACCTGGGCCTGCGGTACGAACAGATCGACGACTTCCTCGAAGGGCGTGCGGTAGCCGACGACGCGGCCGTCGCGATCGAGAAACGCTACCTGAGCAACGAACACAAGCGCCGGGTGCCCGCGTCGATGTTCGATGATTGGTGGCGCTGACCGGCCGCTCTGCCGGTCGGCGGGCGGACTCGCGCGCTGTGCACCAGACAGAAAACTGGCCCGTACGTCGGATGACGGACGGGCCAGTTTTGTGTGTGGGGGTGAGACTGTGTGCCGGTCGTTGGTTCTGGGTCGTTAGTTCTGGAGGGGGAGCGGGCGAACCTCGAGGGCCTGCACGTCGTCGAGCAGACGCTGGGTCTCCGTGGACGGTGACGGGGTGCCGGCCGCGTAGTTGAGCGGGGCGGGAACCGGAGCGGCGTGCTCCGTGAACTGGTCGTGGTGCTGCTGGGCGGCCCAGGCATCCTGTTCGGCCAAAAGGCTCTTCTCGGAGGTGGTGTTCGCCACCTTCCAACGGTCGAGGTCGCTCTGGAAGACCTTGCGTGTGCGGGAAGGCTTGCTCTGCCACTCGATCAGGCGGTCGCGGAACTCGAGCAGCGCCGGCTCCAGCTGGTAGCCGAACGTCGCGGAGGTGCGCTTGAGCTCGGCCAGCTGGTGCGCGGCCCAGTTAGCGGCGACACTCGCCCCCTTGATCGGGAGCAGGCGCAGTTGCACGTCGGCCTGACCGACCGCGCGATCAGCCATGACCTGCTCCTGCGGGGTGAGCGAGTTCCACACGGATGCCTCGGTCGCGGCATCCACGAGGGTGCCGATCACGGAGGCCTTCAGCTCACGATCGTGCTGTGCGAGCAGGCTTCTGACTGCCCCGCGGGAGACCCAGGCCGCCAGGAGGCTGGCGACGACGATCGAGAGAATGAGCACCACGGCGCCGAACACCACGGCCTGGTTGCTGGCTGCCGTGAGCCAGGATACGAAACTATTCCACCACTGCATGAGCGCACTTTACCGGCGTCCCGGCCCGATTGCGGGGAACAACGTCGGCGTGCCCGATCGACATGACCCACGTGTACGCAATCGTTGCGAACGGGACGTGAGAGGACGTGATTCGAGCGCTGGTCAGCGGAAACAGTCCGCGGCGTCGTCGATGCGCCAAAACGTGCCCAGATCGCTGCTACGGGTGGCGGCGATCAGGCGGCGTGCGGCGAAACGGTCGCCGTCGGCATCCGTGCGCCGTTCGATGTGGCCGAGGACCGCGCCGGACCGGCCGATGACCCGCCAGAGCCCGGACCGCACGGGGACCAGAACGAGACCACGGAAGGACGGGACCGCCGGCGACGCGGTGATCGTCACGGGCGAGGCGGTGGAGCGGATTGCGGTGGAGCGGAATGCTGTGGACATGGGATTCCTCCGAGATCGGCCGGCCGCGGGTGATGGTGTCATCACGCTATGCCGGGCCACCGACATCCGGTGCCAACGGGGACGCCTCCGCCCCTCCGCAGTCCCGCTTTCGGAACGAATTCGACGGAGATTTTGCCCGAAACGGGCCCAAACACGCCGCAAGCGCCCGTTTGCAGCAGAATCTCCGTCGAATTGGTTAGCGGGCGGGACCCTCCATCATGGCCAGGTCCTGACTGGCCAGGTCGAGGTCGAGGACCTTGTTCGGCCTGGCGGTCTGGGCCACGACGATGCCGGCCAGGACGAGGACGACTCCCGCCATCTGCAGGCCGTCGAGGGACTCGCCGAGCCACAGGAACGCGAACGCGAACGCGAAGATGACCTCCGAGGCGGAGACGATTCCGGCCGCGGTCGCGTTGAGGCGGCCGAGCGCCATATAGGAGAGCAGATACGGCGCGAAGGAGCCGAAGACCCCGTTCCAGACCATCAGAACCCACAGGGGGAGCGAAACCGCCTCGAGATTGCCGTGCAGCGCGACGTCCTGAACCAGGATCTGCGGTTCGACCTGCCACCACGCGCTGAACACCAGCCAGAACGCGCTGGCGAAGAGCATGGACCAGAACGAGACGGCCAGGGGCGAGGTCGAGGCGACCTGCCTTTCCCCGACCAGGAAGTACACGGCCAGGCAGATCGCGGCGAGCACCCCGGCCACCACGCCCGGGCCGGAGAGGGTGCTGGCCCAGATCTGGGCGACCACGGCCATCCCGATCAGGACGCAGCCGATGGCCAGCCAGATGCGGGGCTTCACCCGTTCCTTGAAGACGAACCGGGCCACGATGGCGACGAGCAGCACGCCGGCGTACTCGAGCATCAGCGCGATGCCCACCGGCAGCAGGCTGATCGCCAGGGCATAGAACCACTGGATCAGGGCGACCCCGGCGACGCCGAGCACGGCCATCACGACCAGCTGCCGGCGGTTGATCCGGAACGCACGACGGTTGGTCAGCGCCAGGAGGCCGCCGGCCAGCACGGCGACGACCGTGACCCGGAAGAACGTCAACTGCGCGGGGGAGAGCCCGGCCTCCACGATCACCTTGGTGGTGCTGCCGTTGAGGCCGAAGAGCAGCGACGCGAGGAGAGCGTAGAGGTAGCCCACCCGCTCTAGCCCAGTCCGGTGCCGTGCACGGCGTACGGTTCGATCATGGCGATTTCGTCGTTGGTCAGGGCAGGGGCGTCCAGTGCTGCCACGGTCTGTTCGAGCTGGTGCACGCTGCTGGCGCCGACGAGCACGCTGGTCACCGAACGTTGGCGCAGGATCCAGGTGACCGCGAGCTGAGCCAGGGTCTGGCCGCGCTCGTGCGCAATGGCATTGAGCGCCCTGGCCCGGTTGAGGTAGGTGTCGGTGAGGACGGTCTCGGAGAGGAACCGGCTGGTGGCGACCCGGGAGTCCGAGGGCACCGAGCCGCCGAGGTACCGGTCGGTGAGCAGACCCTGCGCGAGCGGCGAGAAGACGATGCTGCCCACGCCCAGTTCGTCGAGAACCGGGAAGAGGCCGTCTTCGATGTGGCGGTCGAACATCGAATAGCGGGGCTGGTGGATGAGGAGGGGGACCTTGTGCTCGGCCAGGGCCGCCACGGCGGCCCGGGTCTGCTCCGGGGTGTAGCTGGAGATGCCGACATAGAGGGCCTTGCCCTGGTGAACAGCGGATGCCAGCGCTCCCATGGTCTCCTCGATCGGAGTTTCCGGGTCAGGCCGGTGCGAGTAGAAGATGTCGACGTAGTCGAGACCGAGCCGGCCCAGGCTCGCGTCGAGGGAGGAAAGCAGGTACTTGCGGGACCCGAAATCGCCGTACGGCCCCGGCCACATGTCGTAGCCGGCCTTGCTGGAGATGATCATCTCGTCGCGGAAGGGACGGAAATCCTCGGCGAAGATGCGGCCGAAATTGGTCTCGGCTGAACCGGGAGGCGGGCCGTAGTTGTTCGCCAGGTCGAAGTGGGTGACTCCGAGATCGAACGCGCGGCGGAGGATGGCGCGCTGCGTGTCGATGGGCCGCTCATGGCCGAAATTGTGCCAGAGACCCAGGGACAGCGCCGGGAGCTTGAGGCCGCTCCGGCCGGTGCGTCGGTAGGTCATGTCGGCATAGCGGTTCGGAGCAGGTACGAAGGTCATTCCGTTACTCTAGGGGCGTGAAAACTTTTGTGGTCGCAGGTGGATGTTTCTGGTGTCTCGATGCCGTGTATCGGGTCTTGCGTGGCGTCACCGATGTGGTCTCCGGCTACACCGGCGGAACCGCTCCGAACCCGAGCTACGAGTCCGTCTGCACCGGCCGCACCGGTCATGCGGAGGCCATCGCCGTGACCTTCGACCCGGAGGTCATCCCGGAGAGCGTCATCCTCGACGTGTTCTTCACTCTGCACGACCCCACCCAGCTGAACCGCCAGGGCGCCGACGTGGGCACCCAGTACCGGTCCGCCATGTTCTACACCGACGACGAGCAGAAGCAGCTCTTCGAAACGGCGCGCACGCGCGCCGCCGAATGGTGGGGCGACGGCATCGTCACCACGATCGAGCCGCTCGACGAATACTTCGTGGCCGAGGACTACCACCAGGATTTCTTCGCGAAGAACCCCGGTCAGGGCTACTGCATGGCCGTGGCCCTGCCCAAGGTGAACAAGATCCGCAAGTCGTACGCGGAGTACATCGTCAGCTGATCTCGCCTGCGCCGGTTTGCGGATAGGTTCACGGCGCAACCCGCCGAAGGATCAGAAACGGCGTCTCAGAACGGCGGCGGCTCGTCGGACTCGTCCGGCAGTACCGGTTTCCGTTCCGGCGCCCGTCCGTCGTGTTCCGCTTTCGGTGACGGTTGGGGCTGGATGATGGTGGCCGGTTCGCTGATGAAGTGCCGCCCGGTCGGTGAGGTCCAGTTGAGAGTGCCGTCGGGCAGCATTTCGTAGCTCCA
>NZ_SOGW01000073.1:0-25107 GCF_004403075.1 Cryobacterium sp. TMT2-10
CCCGCTCTGCTCTCCCCCGCTCTGCTCTCCCCCGCTCTGCTCTCCCCCGCTCTGCTCTCCCCCGCTCTGCTCTCCCCCGCTCTGCTCTCCCCCGCTCTGACAGTTCCCGCTCTGACAGTTCCCGCTCTGACAGTTCCCGCTCTGACAGTTCCCGCTCCGGTCGAGAGTGCCCGCTGCGCCGGTCACTCTCGACCGGAACGGGAACACTCGCGCGCGAGGCAAAAAAACACCCTCGTTCACAAGCACGAGGGTGTTTTCTTGACGGCGGGAAGTTCAGGCAGCCGCCCCTACTCCCATTCGATGGTCCCCGGCGGCTTGGACGTGACGTCGAGCACGACGCGGTTGACTCCCGACACCTCGTTCGTGATCCGGTTGGAGATCCGCGCCAGCAGGTCGTACGGCAGGCGGGTCCAGTCGGCCGTCATCGCGTCCTCCGACGACACTGGGCGCAGCACGATCGGGTGACCGTAGGTGCGTCCGTCGCCCTGCACCCCGACGGAGCGCACGTCGGCGAGCAGCACCACCGGGCACTGCCAGATCTCACGGTCGAGGCCCGCGGCCGTCAGCTCGGCGCGCACGATCGCATCCGCGTGGCGCAGCAGGTCGAGCCGGTCCTGGGTGATCGCACCCACGATCCGGATGCCCAGGCCGGGTCCGGGGAACGGCTGGCGCTGCACGATCTCGGCCGGCAGTCCCAGCTCGGCGCCGATCGCTCGCACCTCGTCCTTGAACAGCGTGCGCAGCGGTTCGATCAGCTCGAACTGCAGGTCCTCCGGCAGGCCGCCCACGTTGTGGTGGCTCTTGATGTTGGCCGTGCCACTGCCGCCGCCGGACTCGACGACGTCCGGGTAGAGGGTGCCCTGAACGAGGAAGCGGATCGGGTCGCCATCCGTTTCGGCCGCTTCCCGGATCAGCTCGGCCTGGGCCTGCTCGAAGGTGCGGATGAACTCGCGGCCGATGATCTTGCGCTTGGTCTCCGGGTCGCTGACGCCCTCGAGCGCGGTCAGGAACTGCTCCCGCACGTCGACGGTGACCAGGCGCACGCCGGTGGCCTTGACGTAGTCTTCCTCGACCTGGCGGCGTTCGTCCTGCCGCAGCAGGCCGTGGTCCACGAACACGCAGACGAGCTGGTCACCGATGGCCTTGTGCACGAGGGCGGCGGCCACGGCGGAGTCCACGCCGCCGGAGAGCCCGCAGATGACCTTGCCGGTGCCGACCTGGGCCTGGATGCGGGCCACCTGTTCGGCGATCACGTTGCCGCTGTTCCAGTCGCCGGGGATGCCGGCGGCGCGGTGCAGGAAGTTCTCGAGCACGTTCTGGCCGAACTCGGAGTGCTTGACCTCGGGGTGCCACTGCACGCCGTAGAGCCGGCGCTCGTCATTCGCGAAGGCGGCGACCGGGGTCGACGCGGTGGAGGCGAGCACCGAGAAGCCGGCGGGGGCCTTCGACACGGAGTCGCCGTGGCTCATCCACGCGGTCTGCTCGGCCGGCTGCCCGGCCAGCAGCGCGTTGCTGCTGTCGGTGACGCTGACCGGGGTCGCGCCGTACTCGCTCTGTCCGGTGCGGGCGACCTCGCCGCCGAGGGTCGTCGCCATCACCTGGAAGCCGTAGCAGATGCCCAGGATCGGGATGCCCAGGTCGAAGATGGCGGGGTCGAAGGTGGGGGCACCCTCGGCGTAGACGCTCGAGGGTCCGCCGCTGAGCACGATGCCGAGCGGGTTCTTCTCGGCGACCTCGGCCGCGGTGATCGAGTGCGCGACGATCTCTGAATACACGGATGCCTCCCGCACCCGGCGGGCGATCAGCTGCGCGTACTGGGCGCCGAAGTCCACCACCAGGACGGGGCGGGCTCCGGTCTGGGCGGCCACGGCGCTCATGAACGGGCCTGCTCGGTCGCGGCGGCGGCACCGGTGCCGGTGCCGGTGCCGGCGGCCTCACGGCTCGCCAGGAAGGCGGTGACCTCACGGTCGACGCGCACCTCGAGGAAGAACGACAGGGTCGGGATGATGCCGCCGAGCGCGATCAGCAGGAAGCGCGGGAACGACCAGCGCATCAGGCTCCACAGCTGGAAGTCGCTGAACAGGTACAGCACGTACAGCCAGCCGTGCACGATCAGGATGCCCGTGCTCAGGTTGAACGCGGTCACCGTACCCCGGTCCACGAGGGCGAGGAATCCGTTCGGACCATTCACCTCGAGCTCCAGCTGAAGGACGAACTTCAGGAAGACTTCGACGCAGAGCAACAGCAGGAAAACACCGGTGATGATCGAGGACACCCGGTAGAGCCGGAGCGCACCGGAGATTTTCGGGATGTCGGCGGGCTTTGGTTCAAGAGGCATGCGCCAATTCTAGACGGCCTCCGCCGCGGCGATGGCGGCCTGCTCCTGCTCGCGCTCCCAGGCATCGCGCGCGAGCCGGTACCAGAGGAACACGGCGAAACCGGCGAAGACGGCCCACTCGAGGGCGTAGAAGATGTTGAGCCAGTTGATGGAGGCATCGCTCACCGGCGCGGGCGAGTCGATCCTGGCCAGGCCGGCGGCGGCATCCGTGTCGACGATGTACCCGGCGTAGACGGACTGGTCGGTGAAATCCCTCCACTCGTTGATCAGGGCGGCGGTCGAGACGGTGGTCTGGGTGTGCGGGTCGCGCGTCTCGTCAGGCACGACGGGGGCCTCGGAGGGCACGAACCGCCCGGTCAACGTCTGCGCCTGACCGGCCGGCGCGGCGGCGAACTCGTCGATGGCCGCGGCGGCCGCCCGCTCGGTCGGCGCCCAGCCGCGCGCCACGGCGATGTTCGCGGCGTCGTCCGCCGTGATGAATCGGCTGACCACCCAGAATCCGCTGGCGCCGCCGTTGAAGCGGTCGCTGATCAGTTGCTCGTCGCCGGGCAGGAACGACCCGTCCACGGTGACCAGCTGGCCCGTGGCCGCCTCGCGCGGCGGGCCGTCCGGCGGCACGGCCTCGGCGAGAGGCTGCACGGTCTCGGTGGTGCGCTCCACGACCTCGCCGGAGGCGATGGCGCGCTCGAGCTGCCACCGGCCGAGGAGAGCGAAGGCCGCCGCGACCAGCAGAGCCAGGAGCAGGGCGAGGATCCAGCGTGGGCGGAGCATGGTCTTGGTCATGAGTAGTCCCCTGTTCCGGCGCCGCGACCGGAGTCGCGCGGCGGCTTCTCGGCCGGGCCGGCGTCGCTGGTGAAACGGTCGGTGACGAAATCGAGCATGGAGTCGGAGGCGCTCGGTTCGTCTTGCGCGCCGGGCTCCGAGCCCGGACGGGCGCGGGCGGCGACCCGCTCGGCGGCCCGCTGGGTCTCTGGGCCGGGCGTGGCGCCGGTGTCGGCGGTGACGGCTTCGACCAGCGCGATTTCCTCGGCCAGCATCGCGTCGACGGGGCGCCTGGGCACCGGAACCGCGTTCCTGCGGCGCCGGAGGGCGGCCCCGATCTTCTCCGAGTTCGCGGCGAACAGCGGCCCGAGGATGGCCATGGTGAGCACGTACAGACCGGCGAACGGCTGCAGGCGCTGGTCGAGGCCAGCGCTGACCGAGAGGGTCGCGAGGATCAGCGTGAATTCGCCGCGATTCACGAAGATCGCCGCGGTATTCAGGCCCTCCCGGGCACCCATGCCGTGCAGCCTGGCCATCAGCATCCCGGATACCAGGCTCAACACGAAGGTCATCGCGACGGCGAGCAGCACGATGGTGATGACCGATCCGAATTCGGCCACGTTGAGGGCGAGGCCGAAGTTGAGGAAGAAGAAGGCCCCGAACACGTCACGCAGCGGAACCGCCACGCGCTCGATCCGGCCGCGGTAGGTGCTCGCGCCGAGCACCACCCCGATCAGGAAGGCGCCGATCGCATCCGTCACCCCGATGATTTCCCCGATCCCGGCGAAGAGCACGGCGAGCCCGAAGAAAAGGATGGTGAACAGCTCGTCGTCCTTGGTACGCATCAGCCGGGACACCACCTTCGCCCCCCAGCGGGCGACGGAGAACATGACGACGAGGAAGAGGAACGCGATGCTCAGCTGCAGCACGATCGGCCAGATCTCGGTCTTGCCGCTGAGCACGACGGAGACGATCGCCAGGTAGATCGCGATGAAGATATCCCCGACGACGGTGACGCCGAGGATCATCGGCGTTTCCTTGTTCGCCAGCCGGCGCAGTTCGATCAGCAGCTTGGTGATGATGGCGCTCGAGCTGGTGCCGGTCATCCCCGCGATGACGAGGGCCTCCCGGGTGCCCCAGCCGACCATGAGGCCGAACCCGAAGCCGACGCCCATGTTGATCAGCACGTAGGATCCGCCGGAGATCAGGAGTTTTCCGGCGTCGCCGAAGAATGCCTCCTGGTCGAATTCGAGTCCCAGGCTGAACAGGAGCAGGATCAGGCCGAAAATGGCGATCAGTTCGATATCCGCCGAGTGGAAGTTGAGCGGGAACCAGCCGCTGTTCGGGCTCGCCAGGAGCCCCACGATCATGTAGATCGGGATGGACGGCAGCCCGATCAGTTTTCCGGCGCGGCCCAGAACGTACGCGACGACGAGCAGGATGCCAAGAGTGATGAGGTCTTCGCCGAGGTTCATCGGTTAGCCCCCGGGCGGCGCATCGACGGTCTTGGCCCTGACCTCGCCGGTGCGGAAGAACGCGAAAGCCTTCGCGACCTTCTCCGGCGAGCCGGCGACGACGAGCGTGTCGCCGGGGAACACCCGGAAGTCGTGGGCGGGCGCCGGGTTGGCGGACTCCCCCCGCACGACGGCGACCACGGTGAGGCCCGCGATGCCGCGGTCGGCCGGGTTCCCCAGCGTCTGGCCGGCGATGTGGTCTTCGTAGTCGACGGTGAACCAGTCGATGCTGAGGCCGGGGATCTGGTCGAGCGCGGTGAGCGACTCGGTGATCTGGGTGCCGCCGAGCAACTCGGCCAGGGTGTGCGCCTCGTCCTCGTTCAGGCGCAGGGACACCTTGGCGGCGTCGGGCCCGCCCTCGTCGTCCGCGAACGTGATGAGGTCGCTGTGCCCCGAGCGGTGGGCGATCACGCCGACCTTGCCGCCGTCATCCGTGATGAAGGTGTGGAGCACTCCCACGCCGGGAAGTTTGACCCGCCTAACGTCAACCATGGTTACGACTCCTGAGACTTGAGGGCAGTCGGGCCAGTCTACCGGAGTGCACTCCCACGCTCGCCGGACGCCGGCCGCCCCGCCCCGCACCGCTCTGCCCTAACCAATTCGACGGAGCTCTTGCTCTAAAAAGCGCCGTGGGGCGCATTCCGGCCCGAAATCGGCAAAATCTCCGTCGAATTGGTTCAGGCGCGGGCGGGCTGGCGGGAACGACGCGGGAACGACCAGCGGATGCGGCGAGCGCGCCGCATCCGCTGGCCCTGGCCTACTTCGTGGCGACGATGTCGGGGGCCTCGAGGCGCACCCGGTCGGCGGACTCGTCGTCCGGCTGCTTCTGCGACGCCCGTTCGGCCGCGACCCGCTTGAGGTAGTGGCCCACTTCGCGCTGTTCCCGGGCCTCGTCCCAGCCGAGCACCCCGGCGAGCAGGCGGGCCGCCACGGGAGCCGCGGACACGCCGCGATCCCAGGCCTCGATCGAGATGCGGGTGCGCCGGGCGAGCACGTCCTCGAGGTGCAGGGCGCCCAGGTGCGAGGCCGCATAGACGACCTCCGCCTCGATGTAGTCGTCGGCCCCCGGCAGCGGGTCGGCCAGCGACGGTGTCTCGCGGATGAGGTCGAGCAGTTCGTCGGTCAGGGTGCCGTAGCGGTTCAGCAGGTGCTCGATCCGCACCGTGTGCAGGCCGAAGGCCCTGGCGATCCGGCTGCGCTTGTTCCACGCGGCCTGGTAACCCTCGGCCCCGAGCAGCGGGATGTCGTGCGTGGTCGATGCCGGAATCCGGCCGTCGAGGGCAGCGACGGCCGCGTCGATCGCATCCTTCGCCATCACCCGGTAGGTGGTCCACTTGCCGCCCGCGATCACGACCAGTCCCGGCACGGAATGGCCGACGAGGTGCTCCCTGGACAGCTTCGACGTGCTCTCCGATTCCCCGGCCAGCAGGGGCCGGAGTCCCGCGTAGACCCCCTCGACGTCTTCCCTGGTCAGCGGCACCCGCATCACCGTGTTGACGGTTTCGAGCAGGTAGTCGATGTCCGCGGCCGTGGCCGCCGGGTGCGCCTTGTCCAGGTGCCAGTCGGTGTCGGTCGTGCCGATCAGCCAGTGCCGGCCCCAGGGGATCACGAACAGCACGCTCTTCTCGGTGCGCAGCAGCATGCCCATCGCCGATTGGAACCGGTCCCGGGGCACGACCAGGTGGATGCCCTTCGAGGCCCGAACCTTGAACGTGCCGCGTTCGCCGACCATGCGCTGGGTGTCGTCGGTCCAGACCCCGGTCGCGTTCACGACCTGCTTGGCCCGCACCTCGAACCGCTCGCCGGTCTGCAGGTCGTGCGCGTGCACGCCCACCACCCGCTCGCCGACCTTGATGAACCCCTCGACGCGCACCCGGCTGGCCGCGTGCGCGCCGTAGAACGATGCCGTGCGCACGAGCGAGGCCACGTAGAGCGCGTCGTCGACCTGGGCGTCGTAGTACGCGATGCCGCCGTGCATCGCGTCGTCCCGGAGGCTGGGCACGAGTCCCCGCACCTGCCGCTTGGACAGGTGGCGGTGATGCGGCACCCCGGGCGGACGCCCGCCGGTGTAGGAGAACAGGTCGTAGAGCAGCATGCCGGCGCCCACGTAGAAGCGTTCCTTGAACCGGGTCGTGAGCGGGTAGAGGAAGCGCACCGGCTTCACCAGGTGCGGCGCGATGCGCTGCAGCAGAAGGCCGCGCTCGATCAGGGCCTCCCGCACCAGCCTGAAGTCCAGCTGTTCCAGGTAACGGATGCCGCCGTGCACCAGCTTCGACGACCGGCTCGACGTGCCCGACGCCCAGTCCCTGGCCTCAAGGATGCCGACGCTCAGGCCCCGGGTCACGGCGTCCAGGGCCGCACCGGAACCGACGATGCCACCGCCGACGACGAGGATGTCGAGCTCTTTCCCCTTCAGCCGCTCCAGTGCCGCCGCGCGCTCGTCCGGGCCCAGTTTCCTGGACCGGGACACCGAGTTGCCTGTTGCCATGTGCTCACTCCCATCGAATGGTGTGGTGCTTACCCTGACGCTAGTTCACTCGGTACGGCGCGACAACTACCGGTGCCTAGTTCCCGCGGTACGGCGCGACGACGACCTCGACCCGCTGGAATTCCTTCAGGTCGGAGTAGCCGGTCGTGGCCATCGAACGGCGCAGCGCGCCGACGAGGTTCGCGGTGCCGTCGGCGATCGGGGTGGGGCCGTAGAGGATGGTCTCGAGCGGGGCGAGGGCGCCCACCTCGACGCGCTTGCCGCGGGGCAGCTGCGAGTGGTGCACCTCGGCGCCCCAGTGGAAACCGCCGCCGGGGGCATCCGTCGCCCGGGCCAGTGCGGTGCCGAGCATGACGGCGTCCGCGCCGCAGGCGATGGCCTTGACGATGTCGCCGGAGGTGTTGAGGCCTCCGTCTGCGATGACGTGCACGTAGCGTCCGCCGGACTCGTCCATGTAGTCCCGGCGGGCGCCGGCCACGTCGGCGACGGCCGTGGCCATCGGGGCGTGGATGCCGAGAGAGGCGCGGGTGGTCGAGGCCGCACCGCCGCCGAAGCCGACGAGCACCCCGGCCGCGCCGGTGCGCATGAGGTGCAGGGCAGCGGTGTAGGTGGCCGCGCCGCCCACGATCACGGGCACGTCGAGCTCGTAGATGAACTTCTTGAGGTTGAGGGGTTCCTGGTTCTGCGACACGTGCTCGGCGGAAACCGTGGTGCCGCGGATCACGAACAGGTCGACGCCGGCTGCGACGACGGTCTCGTACAGCTCCTGGGTGCGCTGCGGCGACAGGGCGCCGGCCACGGTCACGCCGGCCGCGCGGATCTCGGCGAGACGCTCGGTGACCAGGCTCGGCTTGATCGGCTCGGAGTACATCTGCTGCATGCGCGCGGTGGCCAGGTCGGCGGGCAGTTCTCGGATCTCGGCGAGGAGGGGTTCCGGGTCGTCGTAGCGGGTCCAGAGGCCCTCGAGGTCGAGCACGCCGACGCCGCCGAGCTGGCCCATCATGATGGCCGTCTTCGGCGACACCACGGAGTCCATCGGCGCCGCGAGGAACGGGATCGCGAACTGGTACGCGTCGATGGTCCAGCTGACCGACACGTCCTCCGGGTCGCGGGTGCGCCGACTGGGCACAATCGCGATGTCGTCGAAGGCATACACGCGGCGAGCGCGCTTGGAACGGCCGATCTCGATTTCCATGTTCCCAGTTTAGGTGCCGCCGACTGCCTCGGGGCGAACGCCGGGCAGGCGGGGCACGCGACCTCGACGCCGAACGGGAGTTGGGGCATCCTGACGTCATGGATGTCGCCGCCGATCCGTTGTCCTTTCTCCGCGAACGCACGAGCATGAAATGGCGCAGTTACCCCCCGGACGTGCTGCCGCTGTTCGTCGCTGAAATGGACTTCCCTCTCGCCGAGCCGATCCAGGACGCCCTGGTGGCGGCGGTGCGGCGCAGCGACACCGGCTACATCGCCCCGGCCAACGGACTCGGTGCGGCCTTCTCCGGGTTCGCCGGCCGCCGCTGGGGCTGGCGGGTGGACCCGGAGCAGGTGACCAGCACCACGGATGTCAGCGTCGCGATCGTCGAGACCCTGCGGCTCCGGATCCGGCCGGGCGACGCGGTCGTGATCACTCCCCCGGTCTACCCGCCGTTCTTCGACCTGGTCCCCGAGGCCGGCGGGCGGGTGGTCGCCGTGCCGCTCCTCTCGGGGCAGGCCGGCTGGAACCTCGACCTGGACGGGCTGGAACGGGCGTTCATCGACGGGGCGCGGTGCGTCCTGCTCTGCAACCCGCACAACCCGGTCGGGCATCCGCACACGGTGGAGGACCTCGTGGCGCTGGCCGAACTGGCCGCGCGCTACGGCGTCACGGTGATCAGCGACGAGGTGCACGCCCCCCTCACCTACGGCGACGCCGTCTTCACCCCCTACCTGTGCGTGTCGGCGGAGGCGGCGGAGCACGGCATCTGCGTGACCAGCGCGAGCAAGGCCTGGAATCTGGCCGGGCTCAAGTGCGCGGTGATCGTGACCGGCTCAGAACGGATGCGCGGACTCGTCTCCGCCCTGCCGGTGGAAGTCGGCTGGCGCACGAGCCAGTTCGGGCTGATCGCGGGCATCGCCGCCTGGCAGCACGGTGAGCCGTGGCTGGGCGGGGTGATCACCGCGCTGCAGGCCAACCGGCTGCTGCTGGCCGGTCTGCTCGACGCGCAACTTCCGGGCGTGGGCTACCGGCAGCCGGGAGCGGGCTACCTGGCCTGGCTGGACCTGCGGAGCCTGGGCTGGGGCGACGACCCCGCCCTGGTGGCGCTCGAGCGGGGCCGGGTGGCGCTGAGCCCCGGCCCGAAGTTCGGCCTGCCGGGCCTGGGCTACGCGCGCCTCAATTTCGGTTGTTCTCCCGAGGTTCTCGGCGAAGCGGTCTCCCGCCTCGCCGCATCCGTCTGACCGATCCCGAGCCCCAGGCGCGCCGGTGCTCGAGCCTGCCGAGACCCGCCGAACAGTGAGCAACGCCCCCAAAAATTCAAGAAACGGGGGCGAAACTCACGGCTCGGCGAGGAAGGTCAGCGGCGGTAGTTGGGTGCCTCGACCACGATCTGCACGTCGTGCGGGTGCGACTCCTTCAGCCCGGCGGCGGTGATCCGCACGAACTTGCCCTTCTGCTTGAGCTCGTCGATCGTGCGAGCGCCCACGTAGAACATGGACTGGCGCAGGCCGCCGATGAGCTGGTAGGCCACGGCGGACACGGGGCCGCGGTACGGCACCTGGCCCTCGATGCCTTCCGGGATGAGCTTGTCGTCGGAGGGGACATCCGACTGGAAGTAGCGGTCCTTGGAGTAGGAGGTCTTCGTGCCGCGGCTCTGCAGCGCGCCCAGCGAACCCATGCCGCGGTACGTCTTGAACTGCTTGCCGTTGACGAAGACGAGCTCGCCGGGGCTCTCGTCACAGCCGGCGAGGAGGGAACCGAGCATGACGGTGTCCGCTCCGGCCACGAGGGCCTTCGCGATGTCGCCGGAGTACTGCAACCCGCCGTCGGCGATGACCGGGATGCCGGTCTCCCGGGCCGCGAGCGACGCCTGGTAGACGGCGGTGATCTGCGGAACGCCGACGCCGGCGACGATGCGGGTGGTGCAGATGGAGCCGGGGCCGACCCCGACCTTGATCGCGTCCGCACCGGCGTCGATGAGCGCCTGGGCGCCGGAGCGGGTCGCCACGTTGCCGCCGATGACGTCGACCGCGGCGAAGGCCGGGTCGGTCTTCAAACGGCGGATGATGTCGAGCACGCCGGCGCTGTCGCCGTTGGCGGTGTCGACGACGAGCACGTCCACGCCCGCGTCGAGCAGCGCGGTGGCTCGCTGCCAGGCGTCACCGAAGAAGCCGATGGCTGCGCCGACGCGCAGGCGACCCGCGTCGTCCTTCGTCGCGAAGGGGTATTCCTCGCTCTTGTCGAAGTCCTTGACGGTGATCAGGCCCGTGAGCCGGCCGGCGTCGTCGACGAGGGGAAGCTTCTCGATCTTGTGGGTGGCGAAGATGGCGACGGCGTCCATCGGCGCCATGCCGACCTTGCCGGTGATCAGCGGCGCCTTCGTCATCACCTCGCGCACGAGCGTGGTGTGCTTCTTCGTGCTGGAGACGAAGCGCATGTCCCGGTTGGTGATGATTCCGACGAGCACGCCGTCGGAGTCGACGACCGGGAGGCCGCTGATGCGGTACTGCCCGCACAGGGCGTCGACCTCGGCCACGGTGGCGTCGGGCGAAGTTGTTACCGGATTGGTAATCATGCCGGATTCGCTGCGTTTGACGAGGTCCACCTGCTCGGCCTGGTCCGAAATGGACAGGTTGCGGTGCAGCACGCCGAGGCCGCCTTCGCGGGCCATGGCGATGGCCATCCGGGTCTCCGTGACGGTGTCCATCGCGCTGGAAAGCAGCGGTGTGGCCACGCTGATCCGACGCGTCAGCCGAGACATAGTCTCGGCTTCACTGGGAATGACGTCGGTGTGCCCCGGCAGAAGCAGCACGTCGTCGTAGGTGAGCCCGGTGAAACCGAACGGATCTGGCTGATCCATGTAACCCCTTTTTCATACGCGGAAAGATAGGAAAAAATCCGGGAATCCGAGGGACCCAACCGGTTCATCAATGTTAAGCGACATTGCGCTCCCCGCATTCCGCGTACGAAGATCTAGGGAGTGTTGACCCACGTCGTAACATCGGCGACATATTCTTCATTTACTGTCAACAAAGATGTTGGCAGGTGAGACCCGGGGCACGCTCGGTCACAAACCCAACGGTGCCGCCATGGAGGTGCAGTGAATTCCACTGAAGCTGTTCGCAGATTCTCACCCAGAATGCTGGTGATCTTTCTCGGTCTGCTCTTCGCAGCCTTGACGATGTCCACGTTCGCCACGCTCTCCGCCGCGCCGGCTCACGCCGACGAGGTCGGAACGGACAAGTACGACTACGTGCTCGCCGGCAACGTCCAGTTCAACCAGAAACCGCTCGACGGCGTGCTGATCACCGTCAAGGGCTCCGGCTACGAGGCATCCGTGAAGACGGGCGTCGACGGCAAATGGAAGGTGGGCGTGCCCGAGAAGGCCACCTACTCCGTGGCGCTGGACGAGGACACCCTGCCCAAGGGCGTCATCGTCGCCAAGGGCGGCAGCGTCATCAAGGCGGAGTTCGGCCTGACCAAGGTCAAATCGGTCAACTTCTTCCTCGGCGAGGGCAAGCGCTCCACGGTGAGCTTCTTCGACCAGTTCGTGAACCGATTCGTGAACGGGCTCAACTTCGGCCTTCTCCTCGCCCTGGCGGCGATCGGGCTGTCGTTGATCTTCGGCACCACGGGCCTGAGCAACTTCGCCCACGCCGAGATGATCACCTTCGGCGCCCTGATGACGCTGCTCTTCTCCGTCACCCTGCACGTGCCGGTCTGGGCGGCGATCATCATCGCCATCCTGCTCAGCGCCGGGCTCGGCTGGAGTCTCGACGCGGTGATCTGGAAACCGCTGCGGCGCAAGGGCGTCGGCCTGATCCCGCTCATGATCGTGAGCATCGGCCTCTCCCTCGCCCTGCGCTACGTCTTCCAGTTCTTCGTCGGCGGCGGCACGAGCCAGCTGCCGGGCTCCGGACTGGCCGACATGAAGCTCGGTCCGATCCGGCTCTCCGTGATCGACCTCGCCAGCATGGGCATCAGCATCGTGGTGCTGCTGGCGGTCTCCTTCTTCCTGCTGCGCACCCGCATCGGCAAGGCGACCCGCGCCGTCTCCGACAACCCCAGCCTGGCCTCGGCCAGCGGGATCGACGTCGACGGCGTCATCCGGATCGTCTGGGTGGTCGGCGGCGGTCTCGCCGGGCTCAGCGGCATCCTGTGGGCCTACTTCCGGCCGGGCGTCAGCTGGGACATGGGCTTCCAGATCCTGCTGCTCGTCTTCGCGGCGACCACCCTCGGCGGTCTCGGCACCGCCTTCGGTGCCCTGATCGGTTCGATCATCGTCGGCCTGTTCGTCGAACTGTCGACGCTGTGGCTTCCCTCCGACCTTAAATACGTCGGCGCACTTGTCGTGTTGATCCTGGTGCTGCTGCTTCGGCCGCAAGGCATCCTGGGTCGCAAAGAGAGAATTGGCTAGAAGGGCATCCGATGATCGACTGGGGAGCAATCTTTAGCAACGCAGCCGTCGAGCTGATCAGCCCGACCACCGCCGCCTACGCCCTCGCGGCGCTCGGGCTGGCGATCCACTTCGGCTACACCGGCCTCCTGAACTTCGGCCAGGCCGGCTTCATGGCCCTCGGCGCCTACGGCTTCGCCATCTCCACCCTCAGCTTTGGCTTCCCTGTCTGGGGTGCCGTGCTGGTGGGGGTCGGCGCATCCGTGGTCTTCGCCCTGATCCTGGGCATTCCGACCCTCCGTCTGCGGGCGGACTACCTGGCGATCGTGACGATCGCCGCGGCCGAGATCGTGCGGCTTCTGTTCACGACGAACACCTTCGAGCCGCTCACCGGCTCGGCGAACGGGCTGAGCGGGTACAAGGGCGGCTTCAGCTCACTCAACCCGATCCCGGAGGGCACGTACGGCTTCGGGCCGTTCGAGTACAACGCCTACGACTGGTGGCTGCGCATCGTGGCCTGGACGATCGTGGTCCTCGCCTGCCTGTTAACCTGGCAGATCATGCGCAGCCCGTGGGGTCGCGTGATCAAGGGCATCCGTGAAGACGAGGATGCCGTGCGCGCCCTCGGCAAGAACGTCTACTCCTACAAGATGCAGTCCCTGATTCTCGGTGGCGTGTTCGGCACGATCGCGGGCATGATCTTCGTGCTCCCCCGAGCCGTGGTGCCCTCGAACTACCAGACCTCGCTGACGTTCTTCATCTACGCGATCCTCCTGCTCGGCGGCGCGTCGACGATTCTCGGCCCGGTCATCGGCTCGATGATCTTCTGGGTGTTGCTCTCTTTCTTCTCCGGCTTCATCGCCCGAGCGGTGGAGGCGGGCTGGCTGCCGTTCATGACCAGCATCCAGGCCGGCCAGCTGCGGTTCATCCTCGTCGGCGTCGCAATCATGCTCATCGTCATATTCAGACCGCAGGGCATCTTCGGAAACAAGAAGGAGTTGGCCTTTGTCAAATAACACCGTTCCGAGCAACAAGCCGATCAAGTCCACGGATCTGCACATCGGCGAGGCCGCACCCGGCTGCAAGAAGAGAGACCCGATCCTGGTGGCGGATGGCGTGAGCCGCACCTTCGGCGGCCTCAAAGCCGTCGACGTCGACCATGTGGAGATCCCCCGCGGTGCCATCACGGCGCTCATCGGGCCCAACGGCGCCGGCAAGACCACCCTCTTCAACCTGCTCACCGGCTTCGACAAGCCCGACACCGGTTCCTGGACCTTCGAGGGTCGGTCCCTCTCCGGCATGCCGGCGTTCAAGGTGGCCAGGATGGGCCAGGTGCGCACGTTCCAGCTCACGAAGGCGCTGGGCCTGCTGACCGTGATGGACAACATGCTGCTGGGCGCGAAGGGCCAGACCGGGGAGAACCTGTTCCGGGCGATCTTCCCCTTCTTCTGGCGCAAGCAGGAAGAAGACAACCGGGCGCGCGCCATCGACATCCTCGAGCGCTTCAAACTGGACACCAAGAAGGACGACTACGCCGCGAGCCTGTCCGGCGGGCAGCGCAAGCTACTCGAAATGGCGCGGGCCCTGATGAGCGAACCGACCCTGGTGATGCTCGACGAGCCGATGGCCGGGGTGAACCCGGCGCTGACCCAGTCGCTGCTGGACCACATCCTGAACCTGAAGACGCAGGGCATGACCGTTCTGTTCGTCGAACACGACATGCACATGGTGCGCCACATCGCGGACTGGGTCATCGTCATGGCCGAGGGCAAGGTCGTCGCAGAGGGCGACCCGCACGAGGTCATGCGCAACCCCGCCGTGATCGACGCCTACCTGGGCCAGCACCACGACGAAGACCTCGGCGAGGATCCTGCGGCCGAAACCGAACATGTCGAAGCCATTAAGGAGCTGCTCGATTGACGAACTCCAGCCCGACCGCCCCGCCGGTCTACGTCCCCACCGGGGAACCCGTCGTCGAGGTCAAAACGGTCACGGCCGGCTACCTGCCGGGCGTGAACATCCTGAACGCGTGTTCGCTGACCGCCTACGACGGTGAACTGATCGGCATCATCGGCCCGAACGGCGCCGGCAAGTCGACGCTGCTCAAGTCGATCTTCGGCCAGGTCAAGGTGCGCGAGGGCGAGATCCTGCTGCGCGGTGAGAACATCACCAACCTGAAGGCGAACAAGCTCGTGGCCAAGGGCGTCGGCTTCGTCCCGCAGACGAACAACGTCTTCCCGACCCTCAGCATCCAGGAGAACCTGGAGATGGGGATGTTCCTGAAGCCGAAGGGCCTGCACGAGCGGCTCGAGTTCGTCACCGAGATCTTCCCGGAGCTGAAGAAGCGGCTGCAGCAGCGGGCGGGTTCGCTCTCGGGCGGCGAACGCCAGATGGTGGCGATGTCGCGGGCCCTGATGATGGGCCCGCACGTGCTGCTGCTCGACGAGCCCAGCGCCGGCCTGTCCCCCGTGCGCCAGGACGAGGCGTTCCTGCGGGTCAAGGAGATCAACAAGGCCGGCGTGACCACGATCATGGTGGAGCAGAACGCGCGCCGCTGCCTGCAGATCTGCGACCGCGGCTACGTGCTCGACCAGGGCCGCGACGCGTACACAGGCACCGGCCGCGAGCTGCTGAACGACCCCAAGGTGATCGGCCTGTACCTGGGCACCCTGGGCCAGGACGACTGACCCGGCACACCCGCACCACCCGCACACAGAAGCGGCGCCCGAGAGATCCTCGGGCGCCGCTTCTGTGTGCCCGGTGCGCGGCTCCTGCGTGCCCGTGGGCGGCTCCTGGGTGCCCGTGCGTTACCCGTCGTTGTACCGGTGCGCCGTCGCGGCTCGCGGCGCACGGCGCACGGCGCACGGCGCACGGCGCACGGCGCACGGCGCACGGCGCACGGCGCACGGCGCACGATGTGGCCCGGGGCGCAGGTTCTAACCTGCGCCGGCGTGCACAGCGTGCGCCGCGACATCCGTGGCCGGATACGGCCTCACCGGGACGGGGCCGGCCGACACCGTGGCCGGGGTCCGGGTGCACAGAAGCGGACTCGCGGCCGTCGGGTCCGGGGGCGCGTCATCGCCGCTCGAGCTCGACACTTCCGGTCGACTTCGTCACGTGCGCGAGTCGAACTCGATCGGAAGTGGCGAACTCGCCGGAGGTGCCCAAACAACGGATGCGCGCCGTGGCTGTCGGGCTCGTGAGCCGGTGGCTCGTGGCTCGTGGCTCGTGGCTCGTGGCTCGTGGCTCGTGGCGCACGATGTGGCCCGGGGCGCAGGTTCTAACCTGCGCCGGCGTGCAGAGCGTGCGCCGCGACATCCGTGGCCGGAGACGGCGTCACCGGGGGCCGGACCGTGCCGCCACGCACCGCCGGCGCCCCGCCCCGCCCGAGCATGGCGCCCGGAGTCCCGGGCACGACGACCGGGCACGAAGAAGGGCCCCGACCGGAGTCGGGGCCCTTCCTGATCACTAATCAGTCGGTGACTGGTTCGTGACTAGTTGATGCGTGCGTAGGTGTTGTCCGCTGCGTACTCGTAGACACCGATGGTGGCCTCGGTCGGGTCGCCGTACTCGTCGAACGTGACCGGCCCGGAGAAGCCGTCGTAGTTGACCTGGTCGCCGGCGGCGAGGGCCTTGGCCGCCGCCTTGAAGTCGGTGACCTTGGTGCCGTCGCCGGTTCCGCCGGAAACCTGGCGCAGGTACTTGGAGATGGTCGTACCCTTGACGTCGTTGGCCGCGTACGCCGCGAGGGCGACGAGCATGACGGCGTCGTAGGACTCGGCCGCGTAGCTGAAGTCGGTCAGGGTCGGGTCGACCGCCTTCAGACGGTCGGTGAAGTCACCGAGCGTTCCGACGTCCAGGCCGGGCAGGGTTCCCTTCGAGCCGGCGACGAGCCCCGGAGCGAAGTCCTTGCTGTAGTCGGCCAGGTTGCCGTCCACGAAGTAGAGCTTGTCGCCCGGGAAGCCCGATCCGACTAGCGCGGGGGTGATGACCTTGGCCTGGTCGAACGTGACCAGGGCGATCGCATCCGGGTTGGCCGCGGTCACTTCGGAGATCTGAGCGGCGAAGTTGGAGTCACCCTCGTTGAACAGCGACTTGGCGACGACCTTGCCGCCGGCGGCTTCGAACGCCGCGGTGGTGGAGTCGGCCAGGCCGGTGCCGTAGGAGTCGTTCAGCACGATCAGGCCCAGGGTGCTGTTGCCGTCCTCGGCGATCTGGTTGCCCAGGACTTCGCCCTGCAGCAGGTCGGAGGGGGCGGTGCGCCAGTAGAGGTCCTTGTCGGCGTACTTCGTGAAGTCGGCCGAGGTGTTGGCCGGCGAGAACTGCACGACGCCGGCACCGGTGATCTGGTCGATCACGGTCTTGGAGACGCCCGAGGATGCCGCACCGATGATGGCGGAGACGTCCTGGGAAAGAAGGTCGGTCACCGACACGGTCGCGGTGTCCGTGGTGGTGTCACCCGAGTCCCGGTAGACGGGCTCGATCTTCATGCCTAGGTCGGCGTCGTTGATGTCCTTGACGGCCAGCGCGACACCGGCCTCTTCGGGCGGGCCCAGGAAGGCGAGGGCGCCACTCTGAGGAAGGACGGTGCCGATCTTCAGGGTGAGATTGCGGTCACCGGCTTTGATGGTCTGGGCGTCACCGCTCGCCGCGGGCGACTCCGACGCAGCGGGTTCAGCAGCATTGCTGCTGCAGCCGGTGAGCAGAAGTGCACTGACGCCGACCATGGCGACTCCAGTGACGACGGCCCGGACTGAGCGGGAGGCCGAGGCCTTCGCGAATACGCTCATGTTGCTCCTTGGGACTAGGAATGAGAAATGCCGGCGGTCGAATGACTGCCGTTCTGTCACATTATTGACAGGGAACGCACGAAACAAGGCAACCGTGTTACATCCGTGTAACGCGGACCAAATCGTTATCGGCGGCCGATGACGCTCGCACCGGCGATCTGTTGCGCGTGAGGCGTCGCCGCCGCACGGATCCGGCCTCAGGCCGGCTCGAGCGACGAACGGCGGGGCGCCCGCCCGGTCAGGACCATGTCGGCGGTAAGCACGACCAGGGCCAGCCAGACCAGGCCGAATCCGGCCCACCGCTCGGGCGGCATGGGCTCGTGCAGCACGAAGACGCCGACGAGGAACTGCAGGATCGGTGCGAAATACTGGATCAGGCCGAGGTAGGTCAGCGGCAGGCGACGGGCCGCGGCGGCGAAGAACAGCAACGGAACGGCCGTGATGACGCCGGCCAGGAGCAGCAGCACGGTGTGCCACGGCGAGACCGTGCCGATGGTCAGGCCGGAGACGGCGCCCACCACGATCAGCTGGACCACGGCCAGGGGCGCGAGCCAGACGGTTTCGAGCGTGAGACCGGCGACGGCATCGACGTCCCGGCCGACCCGCTTCTTGATCAGACCGTAGAAGCCGAAAGAGAAGGCGAGAACGAGCGACACCCACGGAAGCGCCCCGTACCCGACGGTGAGCACGACGACCGCCCCGAGGCTGATGCCTACGGCCACCCACTGCAGCAGACGGAGCTTCTCCCGCAGCAGCAGCACGCCCAGGAACACGGTCACGATCGGGTTGATGAAGTAGCCCAGCGCCGCCTCGACCACATGGCCGCTCAGCGCCGCGAACACGTAGGTCTGCCAGTTGATGAAGATCAGGAGCCCGGCCAGCCCCATGGTGAAGACGATCCGGCGTTTGCGCAGCAGGCCCAGGAACGACCGCCACTTGCGGGTGACCGTGATCAACAGGGCGCAGAAGACCAGGGAGAACAGCACCCGCCAGGGCACGATCTCGAAGGCCCCGGTCGGTGCCAGCAACAGGAAGTAGAGGGGCAGCATGCCCCAGAGCGTGTACGCCAGAACCGCATAGATCAGGCCCGTGCTCTGCTCCGAGCGCGCCGGGCGCGCGGCACCCCGGGAAGGCGGAAGGGGCGTGTCCTGCACGTTCGTGCCTCTCTCAAAACGAAGAATCCCGGATGGCCAGGGCCATCCGGGATTCTATCGATCAGTGTGTGTGACTAGCGAACGACGACTGCGAGCACGTCGCGAGCCGACAGGACGAGGAGGTCCTCACCACCGAACTTGACCTCGGTTCCGCCGTACTTGGAGTAGATCACCTTGTCGCCGACGGCGACGTCGAGCGGGATGCGGTTTCCGTTGTCGTCGATCCGGCCGGGACCGACGGCGACAACTTCACCCTCCTGGGGCTTTTCCTTGGCGGTGTCAGGAATGACCAGACCTGAAGCGGTGGTCTGCTCTGCGTCGACCTGCTTGATGACGATGCGATCCTCGAGCGGCTTGATGGAGACCGACACGGTTGACCTCTTTCTTAGCTAAGACTTAGTTAGCAGACTCACAGCGAGAGTGCTAAGTCGAGTTTAGGGCGCTTCTGGCACTCACGCAACGTGAGTGCCAGACCCGGCCGAGTTGATAGGTTTGCGGGATGGAACGCTCTGAGCTCGTTGAGCTGTTATCTCCGGAGGGTTTGCGCCTGCTGGACTCGCTGCCGCCGTACGAATCGGCCGCCAACGTGGTGCGGGTGGTGAGTGATCTGCGCAAGGCCGGCCACGCCCCCGGGCTGGTGGCCGCGGTTCTGGGCCAGTCCCGGCTGCGCGCCAGGGCCGTGCCCAAGTTCGGCGAGTTCGCCGGCCGCATGCTGTTCACCGAGACCGGCCTCGAACAGGCCACCCGGCTGCGCGTCGCGGCCCTCCACGCGGGCCGCTTCGCGGGCGCCTCGCTGAACCGCGTCGTCGACCTCGGCTGCGGGATCGGCGGTGACGCAATGGCCTTGGCGGCGATGGACCTCGAGGTGACCGCGGTCGACGCCGACGAGGTGACGGCCACCGTCGCCAGCTTCAACCTGGCCCCGTTCGAGAACGCGACCGTGCTGAACGCCGACGCCGAGAGCGTCGACCTCACCGGTTTCGACGCCGCCTGGCTGGACCCCGCCCGCCGCACGGCCGGGCACACCAACACCTCCCGCCTGACCCGGCCGGAGGACTACTCCCCCAGCCTCGACTTCGTCTTCGGCCTCCGCGAACGGATGCCCATCGGCGTCAAGCTCGGCCCCGGGCACGACCGGGAGCAGATCCCGGTCGACGCTGAAGCGCAGTGGGTGTCCGTGGACGGCAAGCTCGTCGAGATGGCGCTCTGGTTCGGCAGCCTGGCCCGCACCGGGATCCGCCGGTCCGCCCTGCTGCTGGGTCGGGACGGGAGCCATGAGCTGAACGCCCCGGCCGACAGCGAGGACGCCCCGGTGGGGGTGCTGGGCGACTACCTCTATGAGCCGGACGGTGCGATCATCCGTGCCCGCCTGATCGGCGACCTGGCCCGCTCGCTGGACGCGCTGATGCTGAGCGAGTCCATCGCCTACCTGACCTCCGCCAGCCTGGTGCGCACGCCGTTCGCCACCGCGTTCCGGGTGCTCGAGACCCTGCCGGTCGACGAGAAGAAGCTGCGCCTCGCGCTGCAGGAACGCCGGATCGGCACCCTGGAGATCAAGAAGCGCGGCGTGGACGTGGACCCGGCCACCCTGCGCACCCGGCTGCGGCTGAAGGGGCCGGAGTCAGGAACGCTCGTCCTGACGCGGGCCGCCGGACACCGGGTGGCCCTGCTGGTCGAGCGGGTGTCGGCGCTCAGCTGACGGCGGACATCAGCACGAGGGTGATGACCAGCACCCACCCGGCGGCGATGAGCAGGCCCGCGAGACCGGTGACCAGGCCGTAGACCCAGAGCGCGCCCGACCGGTGCTCCGTGGCGCGGGCCATGATCGCCAGGACGATCGCGGCCAGCGACAGGGCGGCACCCCAGACGCCGAAGATGGCGACCAGCAGTCCCAGCAGGCCGAAGACGAGCGCGGCGACGGACAGGCCGTGACGCTCGGCGTGGGCACGCAGCTCGGTGTCCGTGTAGACATACGGCACCCACTCGGTGGGAGCCGTCACCGTCGACTCATAGTCCAGTTCGCCCTCGACCGAAGCCGGCGGTCGGGTGAGGTCGAGCCGGAAGTCGTCGACGTCGTCCGACGGGTCCCGGTACTCCCCAACCATTCCTGCTGCCTCCGACATGCTGTAAACGGGCGCCGCCGCATCCGTGCGCCCGAACGGTGCGCCGGTCAGGCACCCGCGGTGAAACTCAGTACGAGTAGCTGTTGGGCATGCTGGCGAAGATAACGGCCCAGATCAGGATACTCGCCAACGCCAGGGCGACGCCGACGAACCCGGTGATGATGCCGGTCAGCCAGAAGCCCCGGGCCTGCGGTTCCTTCGACCGGCCGAGGAACCCCAGCACGACGGCCGCGGCCGGAACGAACAGCCCGAGGATGCCGCCCGCGATCGGGATGAAGACGATCGGGAACCCGAGGATTCCGATCACGCCGGCCACGAGCGAGAGGATGCTGAAAATCGGCTGCTTGGCCGCCGGCGCGCCCCCGTAGGGATCCGAGGACGGGGCGCCGTAGGCGGGAGGCGGGGTCGTCGGAGCGCCGTAGTAGGCGGGTGGCTGGGTCGGTCCGGCCGACGGCGGGGTCGGAGCCGGGGTCGGCCCGGCCGGGGGCGGCGTCGGGGGTCCGTACCCGGGTGGGGGCGTCTGGCCGCCGGAGAACGGCGGCACGGGCTGGGCGGTGGACGGCACGGGCTGGGCCGGCCGCACGGGCTGGGCGGCGGGCGGCACATCCGCGGACTGGGGAATGTCGGGGACCTGGGGCACGTCCGGCACCTGGGGGACGTCGGGGACCTGCGGGACGCCGGGGCCGGGGGTATTCGAATCACTCATCTGAGTTGCTTCCTTTCCGCACGGCGTCTGCCGTGATCGGGTTCCAGTGCGTCAGCTGTGCCGGAATCCTGGTGTCGAGATTCCGGTTTTCGTTCACATGTTGTTGAGGATGGTCGGGTCGCTGGCGATCGCGAGGACGAGCAGCCCCCCGATGATGACCGAGAGAACCAGGCTCGCGTAACCGATGATCAGGCCGGCAATCGCGAGGCCGCGGCCCTTCTCGCCGGTCTTGCCGATCTGGCTCAGGGCGATGTGGCCGGTGATGATGGCGGCCAGAGAAATCGAGAGCACCGCGGTCACCAGCGAGATGATCGCCAGCACGTTGTACTTCTCGGACGAGCCCTGCGCAGCGTACGGCTGCGGGTACGCCGCGTTCTGCCCGTAGGCCGGTGCAGCCTGAACCTGGGGCGTGCCGGGCGCCGGGTTCGCGGGGGCCGCGGGCGGCTGGAACATCGGCGGGGTACCCGGCGTCAGGTTGGGGTCGGTCATGGCGAAGCTCCTTCTGGACAGAACTGAACATCTGGGCAAGTGAACATCTGGCGGTGCCATAGTGGCACCCCGCCAGATGGGGTGTCAACGGACCAGACGAACGGCGCCCGTGCAAGCCAGAATACCCGGTCGGAGCGTAAACACCGCTCTGGCCGGGACTTAGACCTGGATCTCCGAGACCGGAAGGGTCGAATCCGCGCCGAACTCCATTGACGAGGGCTCGTGCCCGGCCATGATCAGTTGGGCGCCGAGCGCGGCGATCATGGCGCCGTTGTCGGTGCAGAGCGACAACGGCGGGATGCGCAGGGCGATTCCGGCGGCATCCGTGCGTTGCTCGGCCATCAGACGCAGCCGGGCGTTCGCGATCACCCCGCCGCCGAGCAGGAGCCGCGGCACCTCGAGGTCGACGCAGGCCGCGACGGCTTTGGTGAGCAGGATGTCCACGACCGCCTCCCGGAAACTGGCCGCGACGTCTGCGACGGGCACGGTTTCGCCCGCGTCGCGCTTCTGTTCGACCCAGCGGGCGACCGAGGTCTTGAGCCCGGAGAAGGAGAAATCGTAGCGGTGTTTGGCCATGTCCTTGGTCTGACTCAGACCACGGGGGAAACGGATGGCGGAAGGGTCGCCCTCCAGCGCCGCCCGGTCGATCTGGGGCCCGCCGGGGTAGGGCAGGCCGAGCACCCGCGCCACCTTGTCGAACGCCTCGCCGGCGGCATCGTCGATGGTCTCGCCGAGGAGTTCGACGTCGGAGACCAGGTCGCGCACCAGCAGCAGAGAGGTGTGCCCGCCGGAGACGAGGAGCGCGATGGTCGGGTATTCGAGGGGTACGGCGGTGTCGGTGGCCCCCATCCGGAGCACGTCCGCCCCGACGTGGCCGACAAGGTGGTTGACCGCGTAGATCGGCTTGCCGAGCGACAGGGCGAGGGCCTTGGCGGCGGCGACCCCGACCATGAGCGCTCCGGCCAGCCCGGGGCCGCTGGTGACGGCCACGGCGTCGATCTCGTCCAGGCGGATGCCGGCCTCCAGCGTTGCCGCCCGGATCGCGGGCACGAGCTCCTCGAGGTGCGCGCGCGCGGCCACCTCCGGCACGACTCCGCCGTAGCGGGCGTGCTCGTCCATCGATGACGCGATCGTGCTCGAGAGCAGGGTGGTGCCGCGCACGATCCCGATCCCGGTCTCGTCGCACGAGGTCTCGATGCCGAGGACGAGCGGATTGGAGCGGTTCATTCGGCGGCCTCCGGCGCGAGGGTTTCCGACGTCAGGGGCTCCGGTGTCAGGGGCTCCGGTGTCAGGGACGAGACGGGCAGAGGCACGTCGAGTCGCATTACGATCGCGTCGACGTTGTCTGGCTGGTAGTAGCCGCGGCGCACTCCGATTTCCTCGAAACCGAGCCGCCGGTACAGCTCCTGGGCGGAGGGGTTGTCGGCGCGCACCTCGAGGAAGACCTCGCGGACGCCCCGCTTCCGTGCCTCCGCGATCAGGCTGAGCATCAGGGTGCGGCCGAGCCCGTGGCCGCGGGCGTGCTCGGTGACCGCGATGGTCTGGACGTCGCCTTCCCGGGCGCCGCGAGGGGCCAGCAGGCCGGCGTAGGCCTCGATCCGGTCGGGCGAGTCGGGTGGGAAGGCGACCAGGTAGTAGCAGTTCGGGTCGGCGACGTCGCGCGCCATCGCCTCGGCGGACCAGGCGTCGGTCGCGAAGATCCGGCTCTCGAGCGCCATGATCGCGTCCACAGCGGCGGCGCCGGCACGGCGCAGCTGCCAGGTCATCTCAGCTCACCCGTTTCGGGCCGTTGGACAAGGTGACGTCGGGAGAGCGCAGGTAGATCGCTTCGTCACCGGCGAACGGATGCCCGTGCGCCCACATCAGTTCGGCCACCAGGCCCAGGTCCGCCGCGGAGACGGTGGCCGCGTCGTGGCGGGGCACCCCGGCGTGGTCCCAGTCGTCCTCCAGCAGCACGGCGGGTTTGGCCACACCCGGCCCGGCGACGCGGATCGGCAGGCCCGCGGCATCCGCCCCGCTGTACACCGACCAGTTGACCTCGCGGCGGCGCGCATCCGTGACGACGACGAGCCCGCCGATATGGCCGTCGCGGTACCGACCGAAGGCGACGGCGTCGTGGCTGACGACGGGTACGAACGGCACCCCCGCCCCCAGGGCGAATACGCGGGCGGCGGCGATGCCGACGCGCAGCCCGGTAAACGGGCCCGGGCCCATTCCGCCGACCACTCCGGAGAGGGCGGCGACCGGCAGATCGGCCTCGGACAGGCAGGCGGCGATGAGCCGGCCGATCACCTCGGCGTGGCGCATGGTGTCGCCGGTTTCGTGGTGGGCGATGACGCCGCGGTCGAGGTCGACGAGGGCGACGCTCGTGCCGGCGGAGGTATCGATGGCGAGAAGCACCTCCCCAGCCTATTCGCTGCGCCTCCCCGCCATCTCACCGCCCGCCCCCGCGCCCGCCCTGCCCTGCTCTGCCTGCCCTGCCTGCTCACGCCCGCCCGAGCGAATTCGACGGAGATTTTGGGGTTTTGGGCCGAGTTGTGCCGCTTAGAGGCTTTTTAGAGCAGAATCTCCGTCGAATTCGTTGGGAGCCCAGCGGGGGCCGTGGGGCGTGAGGGTGACCGTGCGGGGCTCGTCGAGGTCGAGCACCTCGGCGGGGTCGCCGGTGACGGATGCCGGGGCCTGCGAGGCGCCGACCGGCCGTTCGATCTCGATGTCCAGCCAGGACTCGGTGATGCCGTCGAGCATGCCGCGGCCCCACTCGACCACCACGATGGAATGCGCGAAGTCGATGTCGAGGTCGTCGAGTTCGACGGCGCTGGACAGCCGGTAGGCGTCGACGTGCACCAACGGCGGCCCGCCGACCGTGCTCGGATGGGTGCGGGCCAGCACGAAGGTGGGGCTGGTGACCGAGCCGCGCACGTGCAGTCCCTCGCCGAGGCCGCGGGTGAACGTGGTCTTGCCTGCCCCGAGCGGCCCGGTCAGCACGACCAGGTCGCCGGCGCGGAGCAGCGCGGCGACCTCGGCACCGAAATCGTGCATGCTGTCGGCGTCCGGGATTGTTCTGCGCATGTCGGGACCCTCAGCGTGCGGCACGGTCGGCGGCGCGCGGCGTGGCGGCCGGCGGCGTGGCGGGCTGCGTGGCGGCCGGCGGC
>NZ_SOGW01000063.1:0-25232 GCF_004403075.1 Cryobacterium sp. TMT2-10
AACCAGCGCGCCATCACCCCGACCCCGGGTTCATTGGGCGCCGAAGGGCGGGCCGATCAACTCTTCGCCGCCCTGGACGGGAGGGCCTGGCGCACCCGCACCGCCGGCACCGGGACCAAGGGCGAACGGCTCTACTCTTGGGCCAGGATCCGCATCAACGGCCCCGCCGAGACAGGGGAACACTGGCTGCTGGCCCGTCGCTCTCTGAACGACCCCACCGACCTGGCCTACTTCATCTGCCACACACCCGAGAACGTCACCCTGATCGAGCTGGCCCGGGTCGCCGGGGCCCGCTGGGCCATCGAGGAAACCTTCCAAACCTCCAAAGGCGAAACCGGGCTCGACCACTACCAGGTGCGGCAATATGGCGGCTGGTACCGGCACATCACCCTCTCCATGTTCGCCCACGCCTTCCTCAGCGTCATCCGCTCAAAAAAAGGGGCCCACATCCAGGCTCCGACCAGTTGGTAAGGCTCTCACTGCCCGAAATCAGGCACCTCATCACACGGATCGTCTGGCACCGGGAATCAGACCCCTGCCACGTGATCCGCTGCTCCCTCTGGCGACGAAAACATCAACACCGCGCCCAGCAATGCCACTACAAAGCCCGCGGTCACATCCCACAAACGCGACTGTAGTACTAAGGCGTGTCTCCTAATTCGTGTAACCAGACGATGATGGCGCTCAGGACAGCGCCGCCCCGGTAGGTGAGGGCGAGTTTGTCGTAACGGGTGGCGAGTCCGCACCACTGTTTGAGGGTGTTGAATGAGCGTTCGATGACGTTGCGGCGTTTGTAGGCTTCTTTGTCGAGGTCGACTGGGCGGCCACCGTTTCGTCCGCGGCGTTTCCGGTTCGCGACCTGGTCGGAGCGTTCTGGAATGACGACCTGGATGCCCCGTTTTCGCAGCATGGCCCGGTGCGCTTTGGCCGAGTAGGCCTTGTCCGCCAGCACCCGGTCGGGTCGGGTGCGGGCTCGTCCGGGTCCGATCCGGTCGACGCTGAGCGAAGCCATGATCTCCGGGAGCATGGGCGAATCGCCGCCTTGCCCGGTGCCCAGAAAGACCACGAGCGGGCGCATCTTTCCGTCGCAAAGCTGGTGGATCTTGGTGGTCAAACCACCGCGGGACCGGCCAATGGCATGATCAGGAGGCTCTTCCAGCAGATTCGTGTAAGTCGACAGAGCCCCCCGTGATGCGCGGAAGATTCGTCGCGTGTTGATGCGCCCGATTCACCGTCGAGTCCACCGACACCTCCCAATCGATCTTGCCCGCCGCATCGGCCTCGGCCAGCAACCGGGCCAGAACACTGTTCCAGGTGCCATCGCCGCTGAATCGCCGATGACGCTTCCACACCGTCTGCCACGGACCAAAAGTCTCGCGTAGATCTCGCCACGGAATCCCCGCCCGATACCGGTAAATGATGCCCTCCATCACCCGCCGGTGGTCCTGAAACGGGCGACCAGGACGACCAGACGATGACGGCATCAACGGCTCGATCCGAGCCCACTCACTCTCAGACAACACAGCAGTACGAGACATGCGCCAATTCTGCCAAAAACACTCACCAGGCTTTAGAAGACACGCCCTAGTGGGGCGGCGTGTGACCCAGCAGGGCCGCGACCGTGGCCGGCACGGCCTCGGCCACGTCGAGTGCGGTGATCGGGCCGCCGGCGGACGCCCGGATCGCGGCGAGCGAGTGGATGCGGGCAGCGGTGGCGGCGAGGTCGGTGAGCGCCTCGGCATCCGTGCGGATCGCCGCCGCGTGGGTGGCCAGCAGCGCGCCGATGATGCCGCCGAGCACGTCCCCGGAGCCGGCCGTCGCCAGCCAGACCGGCGAGCGCGACACCGTCAGCCGGGGGCCGGACGGGGACACGACTCGGGTGACGGACCCCTTGAGCAACACGGTGACGCCGAGCTCGGCGGCGGCACGCGTCGCCCAGTCCCCCGGGTCGGCGGCCACCTGGGCGCCGGTCACCTGCATCCCGTCCTGGGACAGGAGCCGGGCCAGTTCCCGGTAGTGCGGGGTGATCACCAGCGGCCCGGCCTGCCACCCCCGAGCCAGGTCCAGGGCGCCGGCGTCGCACACCGTCGGCAGTCCCTCGGCGAGCGCCGCCCGCAGCGCGGCCGTGGTCTGCTCATCCCGCTGGTCGGCGTTCATCCCCGACCCCAGCAGCCAGGCCTGCACCCGGCCGGGAACCGTGACGACCTCCGGCCGGCGCGCCAGCACGAAGTCGGCGGCGCGGGGCGGGCCCAGGTAGCGCACCATGCCGACGCCGGTGCGCATGGCCGCTTCGACCCCGAGCACCGCCGCGCCCGGATAGTCGTGACCGCCGGTCAGCACGCCGAGCACCCCGCGGGTGTACTTGTCATCCGTCGCCCGCGGCACCGCGATCCAGTCGCCCGCCTGCTCGGCGTCCCATTCCAGCCATCCCCGCGGTTCGCTCATGCACTCACGATAGGTTGTTTTGAGCACTGCGGGTCGGTCCTGCTGCCGACCCCAACCGACTCTGGGGGATTTCGTGGCCGCTGCCGCCCTGTTCGAACCGCTCACCCTGCGGGGCGTCACCATCCGCAACCGGATCTGGGCCGCGCCCATGTGCCAGTACTCGATCGAGGAGAAGGACGGCGTGCCCCGGGACTGGCACCTGGTGCACCTCGGGGCCATCGCCGCGGGCGGCGCCGGCCTGGTCATCGCCGAGGCGAGTGCCATCAGCCCCGAGGGCCGCATCACCGACCGCGACACCGGCCTGTGGAACGACGAGCAGGCGGCCGCCTGGTCCCGGATCGTCCGGTTCCTGCACGCCCAGGGGGCGAAGGCCGGCATCCAGCTGGCGCACGCGGGCCGCAAGGCGTCCGTCTGGCCGGCGTGGGGCAGCGACCGGCAGGGCACGGTGCCCACGGATGCCGGCGGCTGGCAGACCGTGTCGGCCTCCGACCTGCCGTTCCCGGGTTACGCCGCGCCCGCCGCCCTGGACGCCGCGGGCATCCGTGGCGTCATCGGCGACTTCGCCGCAGCCGCGCGCCGGGCGGTGGGCGCCGGGTTCGACGTGGTCGAGATCCACGCCGCGCACGGCTACCTGCTGCACCAGTTCCTGTCGCCGCTGAGCAACCGTCGCACCGACGAGTTCGGCGGGCCGCTGGCGAATCGGGCTCGGCTGCTGCTGGCCGTGGTGGCCGCCGTGCGCGCGGCGATCGGCGAGGACGTGCCCCTGTTCGTGCGGTTCTCCGCCACCGACTATGCGCCGGGCGGGTGGAACGAAGACGAGACCGCCGCGGTCGCCCGCTGGGCCGCCGACGCCGGAGCCGACTTCTTCGACATCTCCTCCGGCGGCAACGTGACCGGGGTGCGGATCCCGCTCGGCCCCGGCTACCAGGTGCCCCTCGCCCGCAAGGTGAAGGCCGAGGCGGATGTCCCGGTCAGCGCGGTGGGCCTGATCACGGAACCGGCACAGGCGGAGCAGATCCTCGCGTCCGGCCAGGCCGATGCGGTCATGCTGGGCCGGGAGCTGCTGCGCGACCCGCACTTCCCGCTGCGGGCCGCGCACGAGCTCGGGGTCAGCCTCGACTACTGGCCGCCGCAGTACCTGCGGGCCCGGTGGCCCGCCGCTTGAGCGGCGGCCGTCGACGCCGGTCAGAGCCGGCGGGTCGCATCCTGAACCTCGCCGACGAGCTCCTCGATGATGTCCTCCAGGAACAGCACGCCCTTCGTGGCGCCGACGGCGGTGAACGAGCGGGCCAGGTGCGCGCCTGAACGCCGCATGGTGGCGAGGGCGTCCTCCAGGTCGGTGTCCTCGAAGATGGACACCAGCTGACGGATGCGCTTGCCCGGGATGGGCTCCTGGTAACTGCCCTGCCCGGCCTGGGTCGCGGCGTCCCCGTCCAGGTCGATGACGTCCTTGAGGTGCACGTACCCGGTCGGTTCGCCGCCGTCGGTGACGATCACGTAACGGGAGAAGCCGTGCTTGGTGACGGCCCGCTCCACGTCGGCGGGGGTGGCCGTCTCCGGCAGACTGATCAGGCCGGCCAGGGGCACGGCGACATCCTTCACCTTGCGGGTGGTGAATTCGAAGGTCGCGCTGAGCGCCCCGGTGCCGTCCCTCAACACGCCCTCCCGGGTCGACTGGCTGACGATCGTGGCCACCTCGTCCAGCGTGTAGGTGCTCGTCGCCTCCTCCTTGGGCTGAACCCCGAAGACCCGAAGCACCACGTTGGCCGTGGCGTTGAGCACCACGATCACGGGCTTGACCAGGCGGCCGAAGAACACCAGCGGCGGCGCGAGGATGAGGACGGCCTTGTCGGGGATGGAGAACGACAGGTTCTTGGGCACCATCTCCCCGAACACGACGTGCAGGTAGGAGACCAGCAGCAGGGTGATGGCGAACGCGATGGCGGTGATCGCCTCCTCCGGCAGCCCGGTCGCGCCGAGGGGGATCTCGAGCATGTGGTGGATGGCCGGCTCGGAGACGTTCAGGATCAGCAGCGAGCACACCGTGATGCCGAGCTGCGTGGTGGCCAGCATCAGTGTGGCGTGTTCCATCGCCCAGAGGGCCGTGATGGCCCTGATCTTGCCGGCCTCGGCCAGCGGTTCGATCTGGGACCGGCGCGCGGAGATGACCGCGAATTCGGCCGCGACGAAGAAGGCGTTGCCGGCGAGGAGCACGACCAGCCAGACGAGTCCCATCCAGTCACTCATGATTACTCACCCCGCCCTGTTTCCGTGCCGCTGATTCGTCTGTGCCCGCCTCGTCCGTAGCCGGCGTGTCGGGGGTGAACCGGAGCCGGTCGATGCGCCGGCCGTCCAGCCGTTCCACCGACAGCTCTCCGGCGTCGAGGCGCACGGTGTCGCCGACCACGGGCAGGCGTCCCAGCTCGCTCATCACGAACCCGGCCACCGTTTCGTACGGCCCGTCCTCCGGCACGGCGACGCCGGTGCGTTCCAACAGCTCGTCCGGCCGGAGCATGCCGGGGAAGGTCAGCGAGGTCGGGGACAGCACCACGCCGGCCCTGGCGCGGTCGTGTTCGTCGGCGACCTCCCCGACGAGTTCCTCGACCAGGTCCTCCAGGGTGGCCACGCCGGCCGTGCCGCCGTACTCGTCGACGACGATCGCCATCTGGTAGCCGCGGGCACGCAGCTCGACCAGCAGCCCGTCGAGTTTCATGGTCTCCGGCACGCGAATGGCCTCCGATTGGAGGGCCGACACCGGGACATCCGCCCGGCGGTGCCGGGGCACGGCCACCGCCTGCTTCACGTGCACGATCCCGACGATGTCGTCGACGCCCTCGTCGACGACGGGGAAACGGGAGTACCCGGTGCGGCGGGTGAGGTCGATCACCGCCTGGGCTGAGTCGGTGCGCTGCACGCTGGCCACGCGCGGACGGGGCGTCATCACGTCCGACGCCGTGTGCCCGGAGAACAGCAGGGTGCGGTGCAGCAGCGTCGCGGTGTCTTTCTCGAGCATCCCGGCGCTGGCCGAGCGGCGCAGCAGGGAGGAGAGCTCCTCGGCGGTGCGGGCGCCGGAGAGTTCCTCCTTCGGCTCGATTCCGATGGAGCGCAGCACGCCGTTGGCGCTGCCGTTGAGCACGACGACCGCGGGCTTGAACACGGTCGTGAACAGCGTCTGGAACGGGATGACCAGTTTCGCGGTCTGGACCGGCAGCGCGAGGGCGAAGTTCTTCGGAACCAGTTCGCCGATGATCATCGACGCCAGCGTCGCCAGGACGACCGCGGTGGTGACCGCGACCACCGGGACGACCGCCGCCGACAGGCCCAGGGCCGTCAGGGGCGGGGAGAGCAGGGCGCTCAGGGCCGGCTCCATCGTGTAACCGGTGAGCAGGGTGGTGAGCGTGATGCCGAGCTGGGCGCTGGACAGGTGCGTGGAGGTGATCTTCAGGGCCGAGATCGTCAGGCCGAGACGGGTCTCCCCGCGGTCGCGGCGGGCTTCGAGCTCCGACCGGTCCAGGTTGACCAGGGCGAACTCGCTCGCGACGAACAGGCCGGTGCCGACCGTGAGGAGGAGCCCCGCGCCGAGCATGAGCCACTCAAACATGGCCACCGCCGAACGGGATCAGGATCGTGATCAGGGGCGAGTGACCGTTCGAGTGACGAGAACAGTGGCTGGGCGAATTCGCAGGAGGGGGGTCGTCCATTATTCCGCTAAGTCTACTGCGCGCGGCCGACGCTCGCGGCCGGGCTCACCAGCAGGGCTCACCAGCCGGGCCCACCAGGGCTCACCAGGAGACGGGCAGCGCCTTGCCCTCCTCGTAGCCCGCGGCCGACTGGATGCCGACCCGCGAACGGGCGTGGAACTCCTCCACGTTGGTCGCACCGGCGTAGGTGAACGAGCTGCGCAGCCCGGAGGTGATCATGTCGAGCAGATCCTCGACCGAGGGCCGCAGCGGGTCCAGGTAGATCTTCGAGCTGGAGATGCCCTCGGCGAACAGGGTCTTGCGGGCCAGGTCGTACGCGTCCAGGCGGTCGAAGCGCTCGCGTACGGCCTTGGTGGATGCCATCCCCCAGCTTTCCTTGTAGAGGCCGCCGGCCGCATCCCGGTCCAGGGCGCCGGGCGCCTCGATCGTTCCGGCGAACCACGAGCCGATCATCACGGATGCCGCGCCCGCGGCGAGCGCGAGCGCCACGTCACGCGGGTAGCGCACCCCGCCGTCGGCCCAGACGCGCGCGCCGAGCTCGCGCGCGGCGACCGCGCTCTCCAGCACGGCGGAGAACTGGGGCCGGCCCACGGCCGTCATCATCCGGGTGGTGCACATGGCGCCGGGGCCCACACCGACCTTCACGATGGTGGCGCCGGCTCCGACCAGGTCGCCGACGGCATCCGCCGTCACGACGTTGCCGGCCACGATCGGGATCCCCAGTCCGAGATCCGCGACGATCTTGATCGCCCGCAGCATGCCGTCCTGGTGGCCGTGCGCGGTGTCGATCACGAGCACGTCGACCCCGGCGGCGACGAGGGCGATCGCCTTGGCCGCTATGTCGCCGTTGATGCCGACCGCGGCGGCGACCCGGAGGCGTCCGTGGGCGTCCAGCGCGGGCTGGTAGAGCGTGGAACGCAGCGCGCTCTTGCGGCTGAGCGTGCCGATGATGGCGCCGTGGTGCAGCACGGTGGCGAAGTCGAGATCGGCGTCGGTCATCACGTCGAAGGCGCGGCGCGGGCCCTCGATATCGTCGGCGTCGAGGGAGGTGAGGTTGCCGTGCAGCAGGTCGCCGAGCAGCGCGTCGGGCAGGGCCGTGGCCAGGCGGGACGCGTCGATGCAGCCCAGGTAGGTGTCGTCCCGGTCGTTGATGACCAGCCCCTGGCCGGCGACCGGCGGCACCTGGCGCAGCGCCAGCGCCACGGTGTCGTCCGGACCGAACACGAAGGGGGTGTCGAACCGGGTCGACTGGGCCTTCACCCAGCGGATGGCAGCGTCGAGGTCCTGCAGGTGCATGTCCTGCGGCAGCACTCCCAGGCCGCCGCGGCGTGCCAGGGAAGCCGCGAGGCGGTGCCCGGTGACCGAGTTCATGTTCGCGGAGACGATCGGGATCGTGGCGCCGGTGCCGTCGCCCGGAGCGAGGGAGACATCGAGGCGGCTGGTGACCGCCGACTGGCTCGGCACCAGGAAAACGTCCGAATACGTGAGGTCGTGGCTGGGAACCGCTCCATAGAACTGCATGGAAATAACGCTAGCGCCCCGCGCGGATGCCCGCAGCCATGCCCGATGGGATTAGGCTGAATGGGCAGACCGATCCGGGCCTTCGTGTGCGCCCGGTACATTCAAAATCAACGTAGAGAGTGGGAACCGGCTGTGTCAAGCCAGTTGACCGGTAGTGGATCCGACGAGACCAGGTCGGGTGAATTCGGAGCGAACGAGTGGCTCGTCGATGAGTTGTACGAGCGGTACCTCGTCGACAAGAACCTGGTGGACGAGTCCTGGTGGCCCGTCCTCGAGAGCTACCACCAGACCGCGAACGGAGCGGCTGCCGCAACCGGCGCCCCCGCAGCCGGCGCCGAGACCGCACTGACCGCCGCGGCTGCCGAGGCGCCGAGCGCCGCAGCGCCGGCCGCCGCGACACCGGCCGCCGAGCCGGCCTCGAGCACGTCCTCCGTCCCGGTCGTGGGCGGGCAGCGCACCGCGCGCACCACGTCCAGCGCCCCCAAGCCGGTCCCCGTGCCGGCCGACGCTCCGCTCAGCGCCCCGCAGCCCGTCGTGGCCGCCGAGGCCGTGGATGTCGTCACTCCCCTGCGCGGCATGTCCAAGAGCCTGGCCGCGAACATGGCGACCAGCCTGACGGTACCGACGGCCACGAGCGTGCGCACCATCCCGGCGAAGCTCCTGATCGACAACCGCATCGTGATGAACAACCACATGCGCCGGTCCCGCGGCGGCAAGGTCTCGTTCACGCACCTGATCGGCTGGGCCCTGATCCAGGCGCTCAAAACGTTCCCCAGCCAGAACGTCTATTACAACGAGATCGACGGCAAGCCCTCGGTCATCGCCCCGGCCCACGTCGGCCTCGGCATCGCGATCGACCTGCCCAAGCCCGACGGCACCCGGTCGCTCATGGTCCCGGCCCTCAAGCGCGCGGACACGATGACGTTCGGCGAGTACCTGGCTTCTTACGAGGACCTCGTCACCCGGGCCCGCAAGAACAAGCTAACGGCGGATGACTTCTCCGGCGCCACGGTCTCCCTGACCAACCCGGGCGGAATCGGCACCGTGCACTCGGTGCCGCGCCTGATGAAGGGCCAGGGCTGCATCATCGGCGCCGGCGCGCTCGACTACCCGGCCGAGTTCCAGGGCTCCAGCGTCAAGACCCTCACCGGTCTCGCCATCTCCAAGACCATCACGCTGACCAGCACCTACGACCACCGGGTGATCCAGGGCGCCGGCTCGGGCGAGTTCCTCAAGATCGTGCACGAGCTCCTGATCGGCCAGCACCACTTCTACGAGGACATCTTCGCCGCGCTGCGCATCCCGTACGACCCCATCCACTGGGCGCCGGACATCAGCGTCGACCTGGCCAGTGCCGTCGACAAGACCGCCCGCGTGCAGGAACTGATCAACGCGTACCGCGTGCGCGGCCACCTGATGGCCGACATCGACCCGCTCGAGTACACGCAGCGCACCCACCCTGACCTCGACATCTCGAACCACGGCCTGACCTTCTGGGACCTGGACCGCGAGTTCGTCACCGGCGGGTTCGGCAGCAAGCGCCTGATGCTCCTCCGCGACATCCTCGGCGTGCTCCGCGACTCGTACTGCCGCACCACGGGCATCGAGTACATGCATATCCAGGACCCTGCCCAGCGCAAGTGGATGCAGGAAAAGATGGAGAAGTCGTACGTCAAGCCGACGCACGACGAGCAGATGCGCATCCTGGGCAAGCTCAACGAGGCCGAGGCCTTCGAGACCTTCCTGCAGACCAAGTACGTCGGCCAGAAGCGGTTCAGCCTCGAGGGCGGCGAGTCCACCATCGCGCTGCTCGACTCCGTCCTGCAGGGCGCTGCGGATGCCGGCCTCGACGAGGTCTGCATCGGCATGGCCCACCGCGGCCGCCTGAACGTGCTGACCAACATCGCCGGCAAGACCTACGGCCAGATCTTCCGTGAGTTCGAGGGCACGCAGGACCCGCGCACCGTTCAGGGCTCGGGCGACGTCAAGTACCACCTCGGCACGGAGGGCGTGTTCCGCGCCGCCAACGGCGACGAGATCCCGGTCTACCTGGCCGCGAACCCGTCCCACCTGGAGGCCGTCGACGGCGTGCTCGAAGGCATCGTGCGGGCCAAGCAGGACCGCAAGCCGATCGGCACGTTCTCCACGCTCCCCGTCCTCGTCCACGGCGATGCCGCCATGGCCGGCCAGGGGATCGTGCTGGAGACCCTGCAGATGTCCCAGCTGCGCGGCTTCCGCACCGGCGGCACCATCCACCTCGTCGTCAACAACCAGGTCGGCTTCACCACCCTGCCCGGCGACGGACGAACCTCGGTCTACTCGACCGACGTCGCCAAGACCATCCAGGCGCCCATCTTCCACGTCAACGGGGATGACCCGGAAGCCGTGGTGCGGGTCGCCGAGCTCGCCCTGGCCTACCGCCAGGAGTTCAAGCGCGACGTGGTCATCGACCTGGTCTGCTACCGCCGCCGCGGCCACAACGAGGGCGACGACCCGTCGATGACGCAGCCGCTGATGTACAACCTGATCGAGGCCAAGCGCTCGGTCCGGAAGCTGTACACGGAGGCCCTCGTCGGACGTGGCGACATCACCCAGGAAGAGTACGAGGCCGCCCACGCCGACTTCCAGGACCGCCTCGAGCGCGCATTCATGGAGACGCACGCCGCGCAGTCCTCGTCGATCCCGATCGTCGGCGCCGGCGCCTCGCACGGCCTGGGCGGCAGCCCGGCGCAGGACGAGGCGGTCGGCGAACCGGCCACGACCGGAGTCCCGGAAGCGGTCGTCCACCTGATCGGTGACGCCTTCATGAACAAGCCCGCCGGCTTCACCGTGCACAATAAGCTGCAGCAGCTGATGCAGAAGCGCCAGGACATGAGCCGGGGCGGCAACATCGACTGGAGCTTCGGCGAACTACTCGCCCTCGGCTCCCTGCTGGTCGAGCGCACCCCGGTGCGCTTCGCCGGCCAGGATGCCCGCCGTGGCACGTTCGTGCAGCGCCACGCGGTGCTCCACGACCGCGTCAACGGCCAGGAATGGCTGCCGCTGGCCAACCTCAGCGAAGACCAAGCCCGGTTCTGGATCTACGACTCGCTGCTCAGCGAATACGCGGCCATGGGCTTCGAGTACGGCTACTCGGTGGAACGCGCCGACGCCCTCGTGCTCTGGGAGGCGCAGTTCGGCGACTTCGCCAACGGTGCGCAGACGGTCATCGACGAGTTCGTGTCCTCCGCCGAGCAGAAGTGGGGCCAGCGGTCATCCGTCGTGCTGCTGCTGCCGCACGGCTACGAGGGCCAGGGCCCCGACCACTCCTCCGCCCGGATCGAGCGCTACCTGCAGCTGTGCGCGGAAGACAACATGACCGTCGCCCGCCCGTCGACGCCGGCCTCGTACTTCCACCTGCTGCGCCGCCAGGCGTACATGCGTCCGCGGCGCCCGCTGATCGTGTTCACCCCGAAGTCGATGCTGCGCCTGCGCGGAGCGACCAGCCCGGTGGCCGATTTCACCACCGGCAGATTCGAACCGGTCATCGACGACGCCCGGATCACCGACCGGTCCCAGGTCAAGCGGGTGCTGTTCATGGCCGGCAAGCTGTATTACGACCTGCTCGCCGAACTCGACAAGAACCCGAACCCCGAGATCGCCCTGGTGCGGATGGAGCAGTACTACCCGCTGCCCGCATTCGAACTCAAGCAGATCGCGGACCAGTACCCGAATGCCGAACTGGCCTGGGTGCAGGACGAACCGGAGAATCAGGGAGCCTGGCCGTTCTTCTACCTGGAGACGAACAAGCTGGGCCCGCGGCCCGTGACTCTCTTCTCCCGCGCCGCCTCGGCGTCGCCGGCAGCCGGATCGGCCAAGCGGCACGCGGCGGAGCAGGCCGACCTGCTGAGCCGGGCGCTCACCGTCTAGCCCGCTCACCGTCTAGCCTGCTCACCGTCAGGCCCGAGAACGCTCGAGACGGAGGGACCGCACCGATTGGTGCGGTCCCTCCGTCGTTCAATCGATGTTGTCCGCGTGGGCCGCGGGTCCTAGGCTGGCCACAACACCACCGACGAGGAGATCCGGCATGCCGACCCGAGACACAACCCGAACCGGCGAACCCTGCTGGGCTGACCTGATGACCTCCGACCCGGCCCGGGCGCGGGAGTTCTACACCCGCCTCTTCGGCTGGACCGCGAGCGATTCCGGCGAGGAGTACGGCGGCTACGTCACCTTCCGCCTGGGCGACGCCGACGTGGCCGGCATGATGGGCCAGGACGCGGATTCGGACCGGCCTGACGCCTGGACCACCTATCTGGCCGTGACGGATGCCGACGCCACCGTCGCCGCCGCCCGGGACGCCGGCGCCCAGGTGCTGGCCGAACCGATGACCATGGGTGACATGGGACGGATGGCCACCCTGCTCGACCCGTCCGGCGCCGCCGTCGGGCTGTGGCAGCCGATCGAGTTCACCGGTTTCGGCAGGATCGAGGAAGCGGGAACCCCGGTTTGGCACGAGCTGAACACCACCAACTACGCCGCCGCCCTGCGGTTCTACGAGAGCGTCTTCGGCTGGACGCCCGTCTCGCTCAGCGACACAGACGAATTCCGGTACAGCACCGTCGGACCCGACGGGAACCAGGTCACCGGGATCTTCGACGCGTCCGCCCACCTGCCGCACGAGGTGCCGTCGCACTGGCAGCTCTACCTGGGCGTGACCGATGTCAAGGCCGCCGCCCGCCGGGTCGACGAGTTGGGCGGCACCGTGCTGCACGACCCCTGGGAGTCCGAATTCGGCACTTTCGCCCGGGTCGCGGACCCGACCGGCGCCGTGTTCGTGCTCGGCTCCGTCGATCGGCCCTCGGTCGACCAGCAGAACGTCGACTGACCGCCGACTCGGGTCCCGGGGTCAGCCCGGGATCGGTCCGGGCTCAGTGCCCGGACTGGATGGTGCGCAGTTTCAGCAGCACCTGGTCGCGCAGGTCCTCGGGGGCCATCTCGCGGCAGGCGCGCTGCACGGCCTCGGTCAGCGTACGGCCGACCAGGTGCTCGTCGTTGCAGTCCGCGCAGTGCGCGAGGTGTTCCCGGATGTCGGAGGCGTCCGCTCCGCAGAGTTCGTTGTGCAGGTATTCCTCGAGTTCGGCCTTGGCCTTCTCGCATCCACAGTCGGTCATGCTGGTGTGCTCCTGTTGTGAGTCTGGCCCGTCCCCGCAGTGCCCAGCCCGCGCTCCTGGGCGTAGCCGGCCAGCAGGTCGCGAAGGAGTCGTCGGCCACGATGCAGGCGGCTCATCACGGTGCCAATGGGTGTTTTCATGATTTCGGCGATCTCCTGGTACGAGAATCCCTCGACGTCGGCGAAGTAGACGGCCAGCCGGAAGTCTTCCGGGATGGACTGCAGCGCGTCCTTGACGGCGCTGTCCGGGAGGTGGTCGATGGCCTCGGCCTCGGCCGACCGGTTCGACATGGCCGTGCGCGACTCCGCGCCGCCGAGCTGCCAGTCCTCGAGGTCGTCGATGGTCCCCTGGAACGGCTCGCGCTGCTTCTTGCGGTAGGTGTTGATGAAGGTGTTGGTCAGGATCCGGTATAACCACGCCTTCAGGTTGGTGCCCTGTTCGAACTGGGCGAAGGCGGCGAAGGCCTTCACGAAGGTGTCCTGCACCAGGTCCTGCGCGTCCGAGGGATTGCGTGTCATGCGCATGGCCGCGGCGTACAGCTGGTCGATAAAGGGCAGTGCCTGCTCTTCGAACAGGTCTCGCATTTCGATCGCGTCGGTTGTCATCACCGACAATCCTAAGCGCTCGTCGAGATCGGGCCCGGGTCGCTCCAGCACCATGGACAACGTCACGTGTACCTCCCTCAACCTTTCGTCACCGACTATCCTGATAACCGATGTTGATCTCGAGATATTCCAAGCCTGAGTTCGATCCGTACGGCGACTCGTCGCCGGAGCAGACGGATGCCCGCTGGCCCGCGCCCACGGCCACCGGGCCGCTCTCGGCAACGGTGTCCCTGCCGGGGTCCAAATCACTCACCAACCGGGAGCTCGTCCTCAGTGCCCTCGCCGGGCATCCGTCTGTGCTGCGCTCCCCCCTGCACTCGCGGGACAGCGACCTGATGGTCGCCGCCCTGCGCCAGCTCGGCACGACCGTGGAGGAGGTGCCAGGGGAGGGCGAGTTCGGCCCCGACCTGCGGATCACCCCGGGCGAACTGTTCGGGTCGACGACCATCGACTGCGGCCTGGCCGGCACCGTGATGCGCTTCCTGCCGCCGGTCGCGGCGCTCGCCCTCGGCCCGACCACCTTCGACGGTGACGCGGGCGCGCGCCTGCGGCCGATGAAGACCACGATCTCGTCCCTGCGCGCCCTCGGCGCGGACATCAACGACGATGGCCGCGGCGCGCTGCCCTTCACCGTCCACGGCACCGGCAGCCTCGACGGCGGCGAGATCACCATCGACGCGTCCACGTCCAGCCAGTTCGTCTCCGGCCTGCTCCTGGCCGCCCCGCGCTTCGAGCGGGGCCTCCACCTCCGGCACGCGGGCGAACGCCTGCCGAGCATGCCGCACATCGAGATGACCATCGCCACCCTGGCCCGGCGCGGGGTCACCGTCGGCAGCCCCGCCGTGGGCGAGTGGATCGTGGCACCCGCCCCGATCGCCGGCGCCGAGATCGACATCGAGCCTGACCTCTCCAACGCGGCCCCGTTCCTGGCCGCGGCCCTGGTCGCCGGGGGCAGCGTCACCATCACCGGCTGGCCAGAGTCCACCACCCAGGTCGGCGCCGACCTGGCCGAGCTGCTGCCCCTGTTCGGCGCCACGGTCAGCCGCAGCGGGGACCGCCTCACCGTCACGGCCGGCGAGCGCCTCCGGGGCGTGCAGCTCGACCTGTCGACCGGCGGGGAGCTGGCCCCCGCGCTGGTGGCCCTGGCCGCCCTGGCGGATTCGCCGAGCACGATCACCGGGATCGGCCACATCCGTCATCACGAGACCGACCGCCTGGCCGCCCTGGCCGCGGAGATTAACGGGCTCGGCGGTGCCGTGACCGAACTGCCCGACGGGCTTCAGATCGATCCACGCCCCCTGCACGGCGGCCCGTGGCGCACCTACGACGACCACCGGATGGCCACGGCGGGCGCCGTGATCGGCCTGGCTGTTCCCGGGGTGGAGATCGAGAACATCGGCACGACGGCCAAGACGCTCCCCCAGTTCGCGGACCTCTGGCAGACGCTCGCCTCCGGGGCCACGTCGTGACCTGGTGGGAGAGCGCCGACGATGACGAACCGGAATTCGACGAGTCCAGCGTGCGCGTGCGCCCGAACCGCAAGGGCAGCAAACCCCGCACCAAGACCCGGCCGGACCACGAGAACGCGCTGACCGGCCGCATCCTCTCCGTGGACCGCGGACGCTACACGGTCATGCTCGACGAGAACCTGTCCGCCGAGCGCCGGGTGACCGCCGCCCGCGCGAGCGAGCTGCGCAAGCAGGCCGTGGTCACCGGCGACCGCGTCGACATCGTCGGCGACACCAGCGGGGCGGCGGGCAGCCTGTCCCGGATCGTGCGGATCGTGCCGCGGGTGACGCTGCTCCGGCGCAGCGCCGACGACACGGATGCCGTCGAGCGCGTGATCGTCGCCAACGCCGACCAGATGCTGATCGTGGTGGCCGCGGCCAACCCGGAGCCGCGCATCCGCCTCGTCGACCGGTACCTCGTCGCCGCGTACGACGCGGGCGTGTCCCCGATCCTCTGCATCACGAAAACCGACCTGGCCGACCCCGCCGTGTTCCTCAGCAACTTTGCGGGCCTCGACCTGCCCGTCTTCGAGAGCCGCGACGACGCCATGCCGCTCGCGGAGATCTCGGCCGCCCTGGCCGGGCACGACACCGTCTTCGTCGGTCACTCCGGCGTCGGCAAGTCCACCCTCGTGAACGCGCTCGTCCCCGACGCGCATCGCGCCGTGGGCGTCGTGAACACGGTGACCGGCCGGGGCCGGCACACCTCCTCCTCGACCATCTCGCTGCGACTGGAGACGGATGCCGGCCGCGGCTGGGTCATCGACACGCCGGGCGTGCGCTCCTTCGGGCTCGGCCACATCAACACCGACAACATCCTGAAGGCGTTCACCGACCTCGCCCAGATCGCGCTCAAGTGCCCGCGCGGCTGCACCCACCTGCCCAACTCGCCCGACTGCGCCATCAACGAGGCCGTCGCGGCTGGCAAGCTGGGCGAGACCGGCAAGGCCCGCCTGGACTCCCTGCAGCGCCTGCTGGCCACCTTCGCCGCCGTCCCCGGCCACTGACCCCTCTTCCCGCCGCCCCTGCCCCTACCCAATTCGACGGAGATTTTGCTGCTACAAGCCGCTTTTGCGCCGATCCGGCCTGTTTGGCCCAAAATCTCCGTCGAATTCGTTCGGTAGCGTGGGGGCATGACGGAATCCACGCGCCTCGCGGCCGGCGACCAGGCCCCCCAGTTCACCCTGACCGACCAGGACGGGACCGCCGTCTCGCTGTCCGATTTCGCCGGTTCGAAGGTCGTCGTGTACTTCTACCCGGCGGCGATGACTCCCGGCTGCACCAAGCAGGCCTGCGATTTCCGTGACAACCTCGCTTCGCTGGCCTCTGCCGGTTACCGCGTGCTCGGGGTGTCGAAGGATGCGCCGGCCAAGCTGAAGAAGTTCCAGGAGACCGACGAGCTCACCTTCCCCCTACTCAGTGACGCCGACCTCGCCGTGCACCGAAGCTACGGCGCCTGGGGCGAGAAGAACCTGTACGGCAAGACCGTCACCGGAGTGCTGCGGTCGACCTTCGTGATCGACGAGGCCGGCGCGATCGCGCTGGCCCTCTACAACGTGAAGGCCACCGGACACGTCGCGAGCCTGCGCAAGAAGCTGGGCCTCGCCGCCTGATCCGGGAACGCCTCTCAGCCGCCTGAGGATGGCCCTGAGGGGCCCTGCGGCACCGAGTACCGGCCGTGCGGCGCCTCGGGATCGCTGAACGGTCAGCGGATGCCGTGGGCGTCCTGGTGCTCCGGCGCCTGGCGTTACTCGGGCGCGGGGGTCGTCGTCTCGGCGATCACGCGCGGTGTGAACAGCAGGCCGAGCACGACGATCGAGGGAAGCAGCAGGGCCCAGCCGAGGTCGGGCCGGGCGTACAGGCCCTGGAAGCAGCCGACGGCCACCGCGATCTGCACCAGCTGCCAGGTCACGGCCGCACCGCGGATCCAGGACCGGCGCCGCAGGGAGTTGACGGCGACCGCACTCACCCACGCGGCCGCGACGACCACCAGGACCAGGATCGCGATGGCGCTGGCGAGGGAGGTCGGTGTGGCGGTCAGCAGCTCGAGGATGAGCCAGACGACGGCCACCCAGAGGAGGGCAGCCTCTGCCCAGAGGAGGGCTGCCAGAAGCACCACGGCGCGCGGGCGGCGCACCCCACCGGCCCCGTCGGCGGCGTCCCGGCTGTGGTCTGACCTTGAATTCACAGAGATATCCCATACAGAACTATTGATTTGACTCCACCATTATGCGACCATAATTGAGGCCCGGTTGACGCTCACAGGGACGTGAGTCGATCTGATTGTGTAGATCCGTTACCCTTCCTGCAACCGGCAGCCTCTCATCTTCGGCCAATCGGCCAGGCATCCCTGCAATCAAGGAGCATCTCTATGGACTGGCGCGACAAAGCTGCCTGCCTCACAGCCGACCCGGAATTGTTCTTTCCGGTAGGCAACACTGGACCCGCGGTGGACCAGATCGAGAAGGCAAAATCCGTCTGCGCACGTTGCAACGTCACCGAGGTGTGCCTCCAGTACGCGCTCGAGACCGGCCAGGACTCAGGCGTCTGGGGTGGCCTTAGCGAAGACGAGCGCCGCGCCCTCAAGCGCCGCGCCGCCCGGGCCCGTCGCGCGTCCTAGCGCACGCCCCCCGCGGCCTCACCGCTGCACCGGGGACATGAAGAAAGGCCCGGCTGACCAGCCGGGCCTTTCTTCATGTCCCCGGTGGCCCGGGGCTACGCCTCGCGCATGTACCGCAGTGGGATCTCGATGGTGACCTCGGTTCCGCTGCCCATCATGGTGTGCCAGTCGATGCTGCCGCTGAGCTCGCCCTGGATCAGGGTGCGCACGATCTGGGTGCCCAGCCCCGACCCGACCTTGCCCTCCGGCAGTCCCGATCCGTTGTCGCGGACCCGCACGGTCAGGGTCTCCTCGTTGCGCTCGGCCTCGATCGACACCTCGCCCTCGCGCCCGGCCAGGCCGTGCTCCACGGCGTTGGTCACGAGCTCGGTCAGCGCCAGGGCCAACGGGGTCGCGTAGGAGCTCGGCAGGATGCCGAAACTGCCCGACGATTTCGGATGCGCCGTCGTGTTGTGCGCGGACGCCACCTCCATGATCAGCAGCAGGACACGGTCGAACACCACATCGAAGTCCACCTTCTGGTTGAGGCCCTCGGAGAGCGTGTCGTGCACGACGGCGATGGCCGCCACCCGGCGCATGGCCTGGTTGAGAGCTTCCCGGGCGGTGTCGGAGTGGGTGCGCCTGGCCTGGATGCGCAGCAGGGAGGCCACCGTCTGCAGGTTGTTCTTGACCCGGTGGTGGATCTCCCGGATCGTCGCGTCCTTCGTGATCAGTTCCCGCTCCTGGTGCCGCAGCTCGGTGACGTCCCGGCAGAGCACGATCGCCCCGATCCGCTCGCCCCGGTTGCGGATCGGGATGGCCCGCAGCGACACGGTGACCCCGCGCGCCTCGACGTCCGTGCGCCACGGCGCCCGGCCCGTCACGACCAGTGGCAGGGTCTCGTCGACGACGGCCGTGCCCGTGAGCAGGCTCGTGGTGACCTCGGCCAACGATTCCCCCTCCAGCTCCTCGATGAAGCCCATCCGGTTGAAGGCGGAGAGTGCGTTCGGGCTGGCGAACGTGGTCACGCCGTCGACGTCCAGCCGGATCAGCCCGTCGGAGGCTCGCGGAGCACCGCGGCGGGGGCCGGTGGGCGCGCCCAGATCGGGGAAATCGCCCGACGCGATCATGGCGAAGAGGTCGTTGGCGCAGTCGTTGAAGGTGAGCTCCTGGCGGCTGGGCGTGCGGGCCTCACTCAGGTTGGTGTGCCGGGTGAGGACCGCCACCGGCGCATCCGAGATTTGCGACCCGGTCGAGGAGAGCCGTCGCCTGACCGGGATCGCCCGCACCCGGGTCGGGGTCTCCTCGTACCAGTCCGGCGCCGTGGTGTCGACGATCTTGGCCGTCTCGAAGGCCTCGGTGACCTGCTGGCGCCATTCCACCTTGATGGCCTGGCCCACGAAGTCGCGGTAGAACAGGGTGGCGGCGCTGGAGGGCCTGGCGTGGGCGACCGCGACGAAACTGCCGGTGCTGCTGGGCACCCAGACCACGATGTCGGCGAAGGCAAGGTCGGCGAGGAGCTGGCCGTCCGCGACGAGCATGTGGAGCCAGTCCACGTCCTCCGCGCTGCTGCGGCCCTGGGCAAGTACGAGATTACTGAGCGTCGACACGGTCAATAGCCTAGATGGCCCGGCTGCCCGCCGACATCACCGAAGGTGAGAGAGCGTGAATTGGGCCATGCTGTGCTTATGAGCACAGCGAATGGAAAGCCCGATCGCACCCTGATTATCATCCTGTCCGTGATCGCGGTCCTCGTGGTGGTGGCCCTGGTCGCGGTCTTCACCCGCGGCGAACCCCAGGCGCTCGATCCGGGGACCCCGGAAGGAGTCGTGCAGGGCTACGCCACGGCGGTCATCGACGGCGACGAACAGGCCGCCGGCGAGTTTCTGACCGAGGACGCTTTCTCGGGCTGCGAGAAGTTCGACCGTTCGCCCACGGGTGACCTCCGGGTCACCCTGGTGTCGACCACCGAACGAGCCGAATCCGCCGACGTGAAGGTATCCATCGTCACCTCGTCCGGGAACGGTCCCTTCGGCGCCGACGAATACGAGACGGAAGGCGTGTTCGATCTGGTCAAAGTGAACGGCGACTGGCTGATCGACGACACCCCGTATGAACTCATGATCTGCCCGAACCCGAAGGCGGCCTCATGATGGCCAGCATCGTGCTCCTGCTCCTGATCGCCGTGATCGGCGCCGGCATCGCCGGGATCGTGATCGCGGCGCGTAAATCGTCCGCCTCCGGGCAGAGCGCGGCGCAGCCCACCGCGCGGCGGGTGATCGTCTTCATCCTGCTCTTCGCGCTGGTCGTGATCGCGGCGATCGGCCTGAGCGGGGTGCTCGGGCGCCTTCTCGACGCCGGAAACGCGCTCGTCTCCGGCGATATCACCGGGCTCGCCCGATCCCTGGCTTTCACCCTGATCGCCGGGCCCTTCGCCGCCGTGCTCTGGTGGGTGTTGTGGCGGCGGATGGGTGACGGCCAGGAGCGGTCTTCCATTGCCTGGGGGCTGTATCTGGCCGGCATGTCCACGGTCTCGCTCGTGACCGCCACCAGCGCCCTGCTGGCCACGGCGGCCGCCCTCGTGCGCACCGACTGGCAGCCGCTCATCTTCGCCACCGGCGTGGTCTGGGCCGGGGTGTGGGCCTGGCACCAGTGGATGTCCCGGCACAAGACCAAGAGTCCCACCCAGCTCGTGTCTGTGGCCCCCGTCCTCGGCTCGGTGTTCGGGCTTGTGGTCGCGGTGGGCGGCGCCGTCACGGCGCTCGCTTCCCTGATCGACGCGGCCGTCGACGCCTTCGGGTCCAGCGTCACGGTGGGCGAGCCCTGGTGGCGGCTGACCCTGCAGGCGCTGGTCTGGTTCGCCGGCGGCGCGTTCGTGTGGTGGTGGCAGTGGATCCGCAACCGGGCCAAAGACCTGCGCGGCGGGCTCGCCGACGTGACTCTGGTGCTCGTCGGGGTGGCCGGGGCCGCGATTCTGACCCTGACCGGTGCCGGTACCGTATTGTTCCTGCTCCTCCGGCTCGCTTTCGATCGCACTGACCCGATCACCGCCATGCTCGATCTCCTCGGTGCCGGCCTGGCCGCGGCCGCCGTCGGCGCGCTGGTCTGGAGTTACCACTGGCGTCTCACCCTGGCCCGCTCGGGCACCACCCGGATGGCGACGCAGCTGGTGACCTCCGGTATCGGCCTGGTCGCCGCCGCATCCGGGCTGGGCGTGGTGGTGAACGCGATCCTCGCCGCCCTGACCACCTCGTTGGCCGGCTCCGACACGCGCACCCTCCTGCTGGGCGGCATCAGCGCGCTGCTGGTGGGCGGTCCGGTGTGGTGGGTCGCCTGGAAGCCGGCGACCCCCGTCGCCCCGGACCGGATCGCCGCCACGGGCCGGCGGGTGTACCTGATCCTGGTGTTCGGGGTCAGCGCCGCCGTCGCCATCGTCACGCTTCTGGTGAACGGCTACCGCATCTTCGAATTCGCCCTCGGGGACGTCACCGGCCAGAGCCTGCTCGATCGGGTGCGGGCGCCGCTGGGCCTGCTCGTGGCCACCGGCCTCGCCGCCGGGTACCACTTCTCCGTGTGGAGGCGGGACCGTTCCGAGATCGCCGAGGTCCCCCGCCGGGCCCGCACCATCGGCCGGGTGTTCCTGGTGACGGGTGCGGACCCGGCACCGCTTGTGCGGGCGATCGACGAGGCCACCGGGGCATCCGTCACGGTGTGGCGCCGCTCCGACGCGGTGGGTGACACGGCATCCGTGGAACAGCTCACCCAGGCGCTCCACGGCGTCACCGGCCACAGGGTGATGGTCGTCACGGGTCCCGGGTCCCGGATCGACGTCGTTCCCCTGCAGGACTGACCCCGGGCCGGACCGACCCCAGGCTCAGCCGGCGACGGCCGGCCGGCGCCACCACGTTTCCCTCCGGCGCCGGCTTGCGGCGGGCGCGGGGACGGGCAGGAGTTCCGTGCGGACGAACCGGCGGATGCTGGCTCGCGCCGGCGACTTCGGCGCGGCGTCCCGCAGGGTGCGGCCCGCGACGATGGCCGCATCCGCCCCCTGCTGGTCATGCGGGACCAGGATCGGGGACTCGATTCCGCCGAAGCGGCGCAGGGCAGACACCACCTGGCCGTTCGGGTCCAGTCCGACCGCTCCCCGCCGCACCCGATTCATCACCACGCTGATCCGGCTGGTCGTGACCACCTCGGCCAGGTCCACCCAGGCGCGCAGGAACCGGGCCATTCCGACCGGGTCGGCCAGGCCGCACGCGACCACGTGGTCGGCGCACCGGAGTCCGGTGAGGGTGGCCGCATTGCGCCGGGGGGCGAACAGGTCGCTGGAGATCTCCTCGTCGCTCTCGAGACTGAAGCCGGTGTCGAGCACGACATAGTCGACCCACCGGCGCAGTTCGTCGATGGTGCGGGTGACCCGTTCGGCGGAGAGCTCCGGCCAGCGGGACGGCCGGCCGATCCCGGTGAGCACCCAGAAGGCGCCCTGGGGCGTGTTGTAGCGCTGCGCAACGCGTTCGAGCTCGGACTGGGTGAGGCTGTCCGTGCCGGCCAGCCGGCACGCCGCCGCGAACCCGGGGGCCTCGTCGAGCATGCCCAGGGCTGGGGCGACCGAGCCGCTGTACGTGTCGATGTCGGCCAGGACGACGGTGTGCCCGACCGCGGCGATTTCGGCCGCGATGTTGATGGCCAGGGTGGTTCGGCCCGGAGCTCCGGAGGGACCCCACACCGCGATCACGGCGCCGGGCCGGGTCCCGGCCAGGGCCCGCGGGTCGCCGACCCGCAGCGGGATGGCGACGCCGTGAATGATCAGGTCCTCGATCTCCGACCAGTCCGTGGCGGCATCCAGCACGTCGAGCAGCCCGAGGCCGGCCGCATGGCGGCGGTCCTGATCGGATGCGGCGAGCGCGATCAGCCGCGCCCCCTGGGTATCGCAGGCGGCGATCAGGTCCGCCGTGAGGGTTGTCCGGGCGGCGCCGACCAGCACGATCTCCGGGGCGCTCTGGCGCAGCGCGAGGATGAGCTCGCCCGCCGACGCCGAGCGGGCGACGATCACATGGCCCCGCTCGATCAGGTCCACCAGCAGTCGGTCTTCCGTGTGCCGGTCCAACGCCAGCGCGAGGGTGGCCACGGCTACTCCCCCAGGGGCGCGTTGACGGGCACCACGGCGATCGCGTCCCGGTTCGCGATCGACTCGAGCACGGCCGCGACGGTGTCCTTGGGCACCAGGACCTCCAGCGAACGGATGCCCGACGTGGCGGCGAGCCCGGACGGTTCGATGAGACGCACGACCGCGGCCCGCCCGACCAGCACCGTGGGCGGCCCGTATGCCGCCTGCCCGGTGGAACGCGACGACCAGACGTCGACCACGGAGCCCGGTCCGATGCTGGCGGCGAGGCTGCTCGTCAGCTCTACCACGATGCTGGTCGACTCGGCGCCGCTGGTGCGCCCGACGGCGGACGCCGGCACGAGCTCGCCGGCCGCGATGGTTCGGGTCACCAGCAGGCCCTCCTGCGGCAGCCGGTCGGGCGTCACGTAGAGGGCATCGGCCGACCCGAGGCGAACCCGGGTGGCCACCAGGTCGGACGCCTCGACGTGGTCTCCCACGGCGAGGGTGGACCGGGCGGCGAACACGGCCGTGGTCTGGTCGCTTCCCGCCACAATCCAGTAGACCCCCACGACGGCCGCGACGACGAGCACCAGGCCGATCGCGAATCGGGGGTCGAACCAGAATCGCTGGCCTGTGCTCTTCGCCGGCTTGCTCACCACGCCTGCCTCCCGTTCGATGGGGTGTCCGTGAGTCCATCGTCGTCGTCTTCTCCCCCACGCGGGAGAGTTATCCACAGCCGCAACCCGCCCTGCCCACTGCGATCACGCGGAGACGCATAATCGTTTCCATGAACGATTCAGCGGGTGCCACCGGTGTGGGACGTTTCCTCACCGTCGCCGACACGGCCGAGATCCTGTCGTTGTCGGTGGGCGAGGTGCTGGAGCTGGTGCGCACCGGCGAGCTCCCGGCCATCCGGCTCGGCGCTGCCACCACCGTCGGCGCTGTCGGTACCGGCCCGGCCGGGGTATGGCGGGTCGAGCGCGTGGTCCTCGAGTCCTTCATCGAGGCCAAGTACGAGGAGGCCCGGCGCATGTCCCTGTGGCAGCAATCCGACTTCGGCAACATCCCCGAGCTGTCCGGCGGCACCATCATCCGCCCCGACAGTGACGTCACGCGGGGAATGGACGACCGCTAGGGCAACCGCACGAGCTGAATCTCGGTGATCGGCACAATCCGGTACTGGTGCACCGCCGACTCCCGGCGCAGCGTTCCCGCTGCGTGCACCGCCAGGTCGACGTGATCACGGCCGACCCGGTCGATGGTTCCGCGGAGCGGCCCGGAACGCGTGTGCACCTCGATGTTCGCGCGCCGCCGGCACAGGTCGCGGAGCACGAAGGGCAGCCCGATGCGGTCGACGAGCCGCACGGCCGATTCCGGCTCGGTGACGAGCGAGTCGGGGATCTCGTCGCGTCGCACGATCACCCCGGCGACCGCCGCGAGCGGGAGGACACACTGCGCGCCCGTGGACCCCGCGTCGAGGAGGTCCGCGGCCAGCCAGTCCCGGCCGAACGTCGTCGGTCGGAGGGTCAGCGTCTCCCCCGACGCCAGCACCACCCGGAGCACGCCGGCCCCGAGGCCCGAGGCTCGCGCCAGACCGGTCAGCCGGTTGCGCAGGGAGAGCCGGCCGAGTCGGAGCCGTTCCTCTTCCGCGCGCAGGTCAGTCTCCTCGGCGTTCAGCTCGTGTTCGAGCTGCCCCTCGAGATCGTCGAACAGATTGTCCCAGCGCACACACCGAAGCTAGCGCCCGCCACCGACGGATCGCTCCGGTTATCCACAGGGCTTATAAGCCCTCGACACCATGCTGCCCAGCTGGTTGAGTAGCGCCCAAGGACTCCACCCCCACTGCGGGGGTGTCCGGTGATCCACCCGAACGCCGGCACCACCCGACGGCCCGCGCAGACCCTGTCACGGCCGGCGGACTCACGCACCCGGAGGAGTCATGAGCGATCCAGCCGCCAGCACGGCACAGACCCCCGCCTCCCGCTCCCGCGGCGAGAAATTCCAGGCCGATGACTTCTTCGGCCATCAGCCGAGTTCCCGGGCCCAGCTGCCCGACCCGGAACCGCTCCTGATCAACCTCGCGCGCTGCGTGATCGAGGTCCTGGCCGGAGCGAGGGAACTCGACCAGCTCGCCCGGTGGGTCAGCGACGACGTCTACCGGCACCTGCTCAAACGGGTCGTCCTCTCCGCCCGGGCACGCGCCGTCAAGGGGCAGCGGGCCCAGCGACCAGCCATCACGATCGGCCGGGTCACCATCTCGGAGCCACGGGACGGCGTGATCGAGGCCGTGGTGATCGTGCACAGCAAGGTGAGGGTGCGCGCGGTGGCGATCCGGTTGGAGGGTTTGGACAAGCGCTGGCGGGCCAGCGCGATCAACGTGCTGTGACTCGCAGCTGAAGAAAAAACGCCCTCGTCGCAGGGACGAGGGCGTTCTTCCACGACCCGGCGGGTGCTACTTCTTGCCCTGGGACCGTCGTTCGGCGCGGTTGACGGGCGCCGGGTCGGAGGTGTCGCGCTGGCCGAACGCGCCGCGCTGGGCGGGCGCCGGGGCGGCATCCGTCTCGTCGGCGGCGGGGGTGGCGGCGCCGGCCCG
>NZ_SOGW01000101.1:0-25691 GCF_004403075.1 Cryobacterium sp. TMT2-10
CTGCCGCCCCGGCCGCTGCCCCGGCCGCCCGCGGGCGCATCGGCCGGATGGGGCGCCGCGGCGACACGAGCGGGCCGCGCGCGAAGTTCAGCCAGCTGCTCCCCTACCTGCTCGAGCACAAGAAGGTGCTCGGCTTCGTGATCGTCCTGAGCATCCTCGGCGCGCTCGCCAGTCTCGCCCAGCCGCTTCTGGTCAGCCAGGTCATCACCACCGTGCAGAAGAGCCAGCCGCTGGATGGCCTGGTCTGGGCGCTGATCGCGCTCGTGATCGTCTCCGGCCTGATCAGCGGCTACCAGCACTATCTGCTGCAGCGCACCGGCGAGGGGGTCGTGCTCTCCAGCCGCCGCAAACTGATCGGCCGGATGCTGCGCCTCCCGATCAGCGAATTCGACACCCGCCGCACCGGGGACCTGGTGTCCCGGGTCGGCTCGGACACCACCCTGCTGCGGGCCGTGCTCACCCAGGGCCTCGTCGAAGCGATCGGCGGGTCGCTCACTTTCGTCGGTGCCCTGATCGCGATGCTCGTGATCGACCCGGTGCTGCTCGGACTGACCGTGCTCGTGATCGCCGTGTCGGTGGTCGCCGTCACACTGCTGTCGCAGCGCATCCGTACCGCCAGCCTCGCCGCCCAGGCCAAGGTCGGCGACCTGGCCGCCAGTGTCGAGCGCGCCATCAGCGCCGTGCGCACCGTGCGCGCCTCCAACGCCACCGACCGGGAGGTCGCGGCCGTCGAAGAAGACGCCAAGGGAGCCTGGCGGATGGGCATCCAGGTCGCCAAGATCTCGGCGCTGGTCGTGCCGATCGCGGGCATCGCGATGCAGGTGTCCTTTCTGGTCGTGCTGGGCGTCGGCGGTTTCCGCGTCGCCAGCGGCGCGATCACGATCGCGAACCTGATCGCGTTCATCCTGTTCCTGTTCCTGATGATCGTGCCGCTCGGCCAGGCGTTCGGGGCCATCACCTCGGTGAACGCGGCGCTCGGCGCACTGGGCCGGATCCAGGAGATCATCGACCTGCCCGCCGAGGACCAGTTCGACCGCGACATCGCGCCGCTGGCCATGACGGTCGGCGCCGCGAACGAATCGGTGCGGCCGGATGCGCCGGCGATCTCGTTCGAGAACGTGCACTTCGGGTATGCGGTCGCGGCTCCGGAGTCGGCGGATGCGGCGTCTGGCGCCGGTACTGCGCCTGCTGGTGCTGAATCAGGTGCTGACTCTGGTTCTGAATCTTCGGCTTCGGAGCCCGGGTTCGTCGTGCCGCCCATTCTCGAGGCCGCCATCGTCGTGCCCGCCGTGTTCGAGGAGGTCCTGGCCGAACCCGACCTGATCGACGCCGATCTGGACGCGGCGGATCGCGAGTCCCCGGAGCGCGGGGCCGCGGAACGGGCGGCCGAGCGCGCCGACGCCGAGGCCGCCGGCGAACCCCGCCCGGTCCTCCGCGGCGTGTCGTTCAGCGCCCCGCGCGGACTGCGCACCGCGCTGGTCGGCCCGTCCGGCGCCGGGAAGAGCACGATCCTGGCCCTGATCGAGCGCTTCTACGATCCGACCGCCGGGGTCGTGCGCCTGGGCGGTCTGGACATCCGTACCCTCGACCGCGCCGCGCTCCGCTCCCAGATCGGTTATGTCGAGCAGGACGCGCCCGTGCTGGCCGGTTCGCTGCGGGACAACCTCACCCTGTCGACGCCGGACGCGACCGACGAGGAGTGCATCGCGGTGCTGCACGCGGTGAACCTGACCGAGGTGCTCGACCGTGACCCCGCCGGCCTAAACGCTGCGGTCGGCGAGTCCGGCGTCATGCTCTCCGGCGGCGAACGCCAGCGGCTCGCGATCGCCCGGGCGCTGCTGGCGGCCCCGCCGATCCTGCTGCTGGACGAGTCCACCTCGAGCCTCGACGGCGTCAACGAGCAGAAGATGCGGGCCGCGATCGACGCGGTCGCCGTCGACCGCACCCTGATCGTGATCGCGCACCGCCTGTCGACCGTGGTCGATTCCGACCAGATCGTGGTGCTCGACCACGGCCAGGTCATCGGCACCGGCACGCACTCCGAGCTGGTGGCGTCCACCCCGCTCTACCGCGAGCTGGCCAAGCACCAGCTGCTCGTCTAGCGCCCCCTGGTCTCGGGACTCGGCCCGTACGAATGGCCTGAACCAATTCGACGGAGATTTTGCTCTAGAACGCCGGTTTCGGGCCTGAAACGCCCGATTCGGCCAAAATCTCCGTCGAATTGGTCAGCCGGGCGGCCGGGTCCGGTTCGGCTGGCCAATGAACGAGCGGGCGCCTACGGGCGGGCGAAGCGCAGGGTGACCAGCTGGAAGGGACGCAGCTCGAGGGCCAGCGCGGGACCGTCCGCCGAGAGCGTGGCGGCGCCGGCGGCCAGGGGGCGTTCCAGGAGATCGGTTTCGGTCACATCCGTCGCCTCGAAATGACGGATGACCCGCGCCCGCGCCCGCGACCCGTGCGCCTCGTAGAGCCGCACGATCAGATCCCCGCTGCGGTCCTCGGCCAGCTTGACCGCCTCGACCACCACCGCGGGGTTGTCGACCTCGATCAGATGTTCCACGCGGGCGGCACTCACCCCGTCCACCGTGCGCAGCGGCCGGTTGAGCCGGTAGCCCTCCGCGACCGCCTCGGGGATGCCGGCGCCCACCCGCAGCGACACCCGCAGTTCGTGGCGCCCCTGGTCGGCGGCGGGGTCCGGGAACACCTCCGCGCGCAGCAGCGACAGCCGCACGGTCGTCCGGGTGCGGCCGTCCGGGCCGGTCGACCGGCCGATGTCGTGGCCGTAGGTCGAGTCGTTGGCCACGGCCACCCCGTAGCCGGGCTCGCCCACGTGCACCCAACGGTGGGCGACCGTCTCGAAGCGGGCGGCGTCCCAGGACGTGTTGGTGTGCGTGGCCCGGAACACGTGACCGAACTGAATCTCGGATGCCGCCCGGTCGGCGTGCAGATCCAGCGGGAACGCCAGTTTCAGCAGCTTCTGCTTCTCGTGCCAGTCGATCTCGAGGTGCAGGTCGATCGCCGGCGACCCGGCCGCGAGGGTGATCCGCTCGACCAGGCGGGAGGAGCCGAAGGTGCGCGTGACCCGAACGCCGACTTGCTCAGGCGCATCGGCGAACACCTCCACGGACTCGGCCGCGCTGAGGTCCACCGTGTTGCGCTTGTAGTGCTCGTCGATGTCCCAGGCGTCCCACTGGGTGGGGGTGTCCCGGTGCAGCTGGAGCAGGTTGCCGCGCGCGCCGCGGGGCATCAGCTCTCGGGCCGCGGCGAGGTCGACCACGGAGGAGAAGAGCCCGTCAGCGTCGATCGTGACGGCCACGAGGCCGTTGTCGAGCACGAGGCCGGCGGGCGGGCGGGCGGCGCACCGTGGCGCGGGGTGCCGGCGGGGTGCTGACGGCATCCGTCTCGGTCGCCTCGCCACCCCCCAGCCCCGATATGCCTCCGACGGAATATGGCCCGGCGTTGAGCGTGACCGCGCCGTCACCGGCCCCGCACATCTGCCGCGCCGACACCTCGATCAGGGTGGTGAGGGCATCCGCGACGGCGGCGTAGTTGCGCTCCGCCTCCTGGTGCACCCACGCGATCGACGAGCCCGGCAGGATGTCGTGGAACTGCTGCAACAGCACGGTCTGCCAGGCCTGCTCGAGCGCGTCGTACGGGTACTCGGCGCCCGACGAGACGGATGCCGCGCACGCCCACAGCTCCGCCTCCCGCAGCAGGTGCTCGCTGCGGCAGTTGCCGCGCTTGGTGCGGGCCTGCGAGGTGTACGTGCCGCGGTGGAACTCGAGGTAGAGCTCCCCCGACCAGACCGGCGGCTCGGGGTACTCCGCCTCGGCCGCCTCGAAGAAGCGCCGCGGTGTCGACAGCTCTACCGTGGGCGAACCCCCCAGCGACGCGGTGCGGCGGGCGGCGGCGATCATCTCCTCGGTCGGACCGCCTCCCCCGTCGCCCCAGCCGAACGGCACGAGCGAGGTGTTGGCCGCGCCCTTTTCGGCGTACTGGCGCTCGGCCCGGGCCAGTTCCTCCCCCGACAGCTGCGCGTTGTAGGTGTCCACCGGCGGAAAGTGGGTGAAGATCTGCGTGCCGTCGATCCCTTCCCAGCGGAAGGTGTGGTGCGGCATCAAGTTGGTCTCGTTCCAGGACGTCTTCTGGGTCAGGAACCAGCGGGACCCGGCTGCCACCATGATCTGCGGCAGCGCGGCCGAATAGCCGAACGAGTCCGGCAGCCAAACCTCGAGCGGTTCCACCCCGAATTCCTCGATGAAGAAGCGCTTCCCGGCCACGAACTGCCGCGCCAGCGCCTCCCCGCCGGGCATGTTCGTGTCCGACTCCACCCACATCCCGCCGACGGGCACGAACCGGCCGGCCGCGACCTGCGCCTTCACGCGGGCGAACAATTCGGGGTAGTGCTCCTTGAGCCAGGCGTATTGCTGGGCGGATGAGGCGGGGAACGCGAAATCCGGATTCTCCTCCATCAGGGACAGCACGTTCGAGAACGTGCGGGCCACCTTCCGCACCGTCTCCCGAACCGGCCAGAGCCAGGCGCTGTCGATGTGCACATGCCCCACCGCGTGCAGCCGGTGCGCGCTGGCGTTCGCGGGGCGGGCGAGCACCGCGGCGAGGGCGGCCCGGCCGAGTCCGGCGGTGCCGGCCACGTCGTCGGGGTCCATCGCGTCGATACAGCTCTCGAGCGCCCGCCGGATCTCCGCCCGCCGGGCCAGCCCGACCGGCAGCTCCCGCATCAGCCCGGTCAGGGTCCAGAAGTCCTGGGAGAGTTGCCACACGGCCTCATCCCGGAGGGCGAGGTCCACCCGCTTCAGCCGGTAGATCTGATCGGTCCCGGCCGTGGCCGGGTCGCCCTGGTCGGTGGCCACGAACGTGAACCCGGAGGTGACGTCCGGGTTGGCGGCCGCCTCGATGTACAGGTCGACCTGTCCGCCGGGCCGGGCCCGGAGCGGCACGCTGCGGTTTCGCGGTTCGACCGCCTTGAGGATGATCCCGTCCGGGGTCCAGACCAGCCCCTCCGCCTGGAACCCGGGCGTCGCCCGGCTGAACCCGAGGTCGACGACGAGTTCGACGCGGGTGCCGGCCTCCCCCGCCCACTCGACGGGCACCGTCCCCGTCACGTGGAACCAGGTCGTGCCCCACGGCCGGCCCCAGGCCCGGCCCGTGCCGAACGCCGTGTAGGACTGGCGCACGGCCTCGCTGAAGGGCACCGGGGCATCCGTCACCGACCAGGCGTCGACCCGCAGCGGCACGGATGCCCGGTGCACCGCCGGGCGCAGCCGCTCCCGAACGAACCGGTCGATGCGTTTCTCCACGAGCGCGCCGTCGTCATGCATGGGAACCTGCGACTTCCCGCCGGGACCCCGCCCGACTGGCAGCATTTTACGACCGTCCCCCGCCCGGCACCCAAACCTTTTCGCCGCCCCGAGAACCAATTCGACGGAGATTTTCGGTTCTGAAGCGGTTCAGACCAGCCAAACCGGCTTTTTAGCGCCAAATCTCCGTCGAATTCGTTGGGCGATCGCCTCGGAGGCCGCGAGGCCGCGGTGCTACGCCTTGCGTAGGTTGTAGCGCACGCTGGCCAGCTCGGCCAGGAGAGCCGGCGGCACGCGGTCGCCGAACTTGGCAAAATACTCCTCGGTGAGGTCACACTCGGCCAGCCACGACGTGTTGTCGATGTGGAAGAGCTGCTCCACCTCGGTCGGAGACAGGTCCAGGCCCTTGAGGTCGAGTCCGCCCTCGAGCGGGAGGTAGCCGATCGGGGTGTCCTGGGCATCCGCGAAGCCCTCGATCCGGCGAACGATCCACTCGATCACGCGAGAGTTCTCACCAAAACCGGGCCACAGGAAGCTGCCGTCGGGGCCCTTGCGGAACCAGTTCACCTGAAAGATCTCCGGTGCCTTGCTGCCCAGCCCCTTGCCGACCTTCAGCCAGTGCGCCCAGTAGTCGGCCATGTTGTACCCGCAGAACGGGAGCATCGCGAACGGGTCGCGGCGCAGCTCGCCCACGGTTCCCTCTGCGGCCGCGGTCTTCTCCGAGGAGATGGTCGCGCCCATGAACACGCCGTGCTTCCAGGAGCGGGCCTGGGCCACCAGCGGCACGTTCGTCGCCCGGCGGCCGCCGAAGAGGACGGCGTCGATGGGCACGCCGCCGAACGCCTCCCAGTTGTCGGCGATGGACGGGCACTGCGCGGCGGCGACGGTGAACCGGGAGTTGGGGTGCGCGGCGGGGCGGCCGGACGCTGGGGTCCAGTCGTTGCCTTCCCAGTCGATCAGGTGGCTGGGGGTGGTCTCGGTCAGACCCTCCCACCAGACGTCGCCGTCGTCGCGCAGGGCGACGTTCGTGAAGATGGTGTTGCCCCAGACCGTGGCCACGGCCGTGGGGTTGGTGACCTCGCCGGTGCCGGGCGCGACGCCGAAGAAGCCGGCCTCCGGGTTGATCGCGTACAGGCGGCCGTCGGGGCCGGGGCGCAGCCACGCGATGTCGTCGCCGATGGTCTCGACCTTCCAGCCCGGAATCGTCGGGCGGAGCATGGCGAGGTTGGTCTTGCCACAGGCGGACGGAAAGGCCGCGGCCAGATGGGACACGCCTCCTTCCGGCGACGTGACCTTGATCAGCAGCATGTGCTCGGCCAGCCAGCCCTCGTCGCGGGCCATCACGGATGCGATCCGCAGCGCGAACGACTTTTTCGAGAGCAGCGCGTTGCCGCCGTAGCCCGAACCGAACGACCACACCTCACGGGTCTCCGGGAACTGCACGACGTACTTGGTGTCGTTGCAGGGCCAGGTGGTGTCTTCGCGGCGGCGACCCTCGGCGTCGACCAGCGGGTAGCCGACACTGTGCACGGTGTGCACCCAGGGGGCTCCGGCCTCGATCATGTGCAGCACCTTTTGGCCCATTCGGGTCATGATGCCCATGTTCAGCACGACGTAGGGAGAGTCGGTGACCTCGACGCCGAGCTGGGAGATGGGGCCGCCGAGCGGGCCCATCGAGAACGGGACGACGTACATGGTGCGGCCGCGCATGCTGCCGGCGAAGACGCCCTGCAGCTCGCCGCGCATCGCGTCCGGGTCGGCCCAGTTGTTGGTGGGGCCGGCGTCGTCGGGGTTGACCGAGCAGATGAAGGTGCGGTCTTCGACGCGCGCCACGTCCGACGGGCTCGTGCGGGCCAGGTAGCTGTTCGGACGCCACTCGGGGTTCAGGTGGATGAGCTTGCCCTCGGTGACGAGCTGCTTCGCCAGGACGTCGGCCTCGCGAAGCGAGCCGTCGCACCAGACGATGGCGTCGGGCTGGGTCAGGCGGGCGATCTCGTCGACCCAGGCCTGAAGGTTGGGATCGGTGGTCCCGGCAGCTTTGCTGGACTCGCCTCCGCCGGTCTGTACGTGGGAATTCGCGATGGTCATCTCCTGGCCTTTCGTGGTCGATCCGGCGTGACACCAGCGGTGTGAAGTCGATTTGGGCAAGTAACTTCGCCCTCTGAATCAACAATGCGGCATGAATCGCAGCCGCTGCGGAGATAGCAGCGTTAAGAAACGCGATTCTTTCACTATCGTTAAGGAATGCCAACACGCTCATCAGACCTGATCACGCTGGGACTCCGCATCCGTCACTACCGGTCTGAGCGTGGGTTCACGCTCGACCAGCTCGGCGAGCGCGTCGGCCTGGCCGGCAGCCAGCTCTCACTGATCGAGAACGGTCGGCGGGAGCCCAAACTCTCCACCCTGCAGGCCCTGGCGACGGCGCTCGACGTGCAGGTCATCGATCTGCTGAACACTGAAGCGCCGAACACGCGGGCCGCCCTCGAGATCGAGCTGGCGCGCGCGCAGAAGAACCCGCTCTACGGGGCGCTCGGCCTGCCCCAGGTGAAGGTGACGAAGGGGATGCCGCTGGCGGCGATCGAATCCCTGCTCGGCCTGCACCGCGAACTCGCCCGCCGGGCCAGCGAGGCCATCGCCACACCCGAGGAAGCCCGTCGCGCGAACACGGAACTGCGCGAGCGGATGCGCGACCAGGACAACTACATGCCCGACATCGAGCAGCTCGCCGAGGACCGGGTGCGGGCATCCGGTCACGTCTTTGGCGCCCTCACCCACCGCGAGGTGAGTGTGATGGCCGAGCAGCTCGGCTTCAGCCTGATCTACGTCAACGACCTGCCGGGCTCGACCCGGTCGGTCACCGACCTCGTCAACCGCCGGATCTACCTGCCGCCGGCCTCCATCCCCGGCGGCCACGGCCTGCGCTCGATGGCCCTGCAGGCGATGGGGCACCGGCTGCTCGGGCACGAACGTCCGAACAGCTACGCCGAGTTTCTCTGGCAGAGGCTGCAGATCAACTACTTCGCGGCCGCCTGCCTGATGCCGCAGGATGCCTCGGTCGCCTTCCTCTCACACGCGAAGCGGGAGCGCGAGCTGTCGGTCGAGGATTTCCGGGACGCGTTCGGGGTGACCCACGAGGCCGCCGCGCTGCGGCTGACCAACCTGGCCACCTCACACCTGGACATGCCCCTGCACTTCCTGCGCGTCACGGGCGACGGCGCCCTGCAGAAGGGCTACGAGAACGACGGGCTCCCCCTGCCCGCCGACGTGACCGGGTCGATCGAGGGCCAGTTCGTCTGCAAGCAGTGGAGCGCCCGCAGCGCTTTCACCCACACCAACCGCACCACCGAGTTCTACCAGTACACCGACACCCCGGTGGGCACCTTCTGGTCGGCGACCCAGACCGGGGCGATGGATGGCGGCGAGTTCTCGATCAGCGTCGGCGTTCCGTTTGCGCAGGCCAGGTGGTTCCGGGGCCGGGAGACCACGCAGCGCGCGGTCTCCCGCTGCCCGGACGAGTCCTGCTGCCGGCGCCCGGCGTCGGACATGTCGTCCCGGTGGGCCGGCAAGGCCTGGCCGAGCGCGCGCCTGCACGCCCATGTGTTGTCCCCGCTGCCCAGCGGAACCTTTCCCGGCGTCGACGACACCGAGGTGTACGAGTTCCTGGAGGCGCACGCCGCGGAGTAGGAGGCGTGCGCCTCACCTGTCGCGGGGGTTGGTTGGAACACAGGGCCCCTGCAAAGAAGGAGGTGGCCCAAGCGAGAGAAGAAGTAAGTGGCGTAATCAGGATTTGAGCAGCCGGGTCCCATACTTAAGCGAGCCCGCATCTTTTACGCGAAGGCGACGGGGGAAGCCACGGAGACGGCAACCGCGATCCTGGAGCCTAGCTTGATGCCTGACTAGCAGGAGAAGTGGAGGAGGCGTTGCCGTTCGCCCCTGTAAGCGTTACGACAAAATTCCAGCCTCCGAGGCCCGTCGGGGACTGGGTCGCCCGTGCTCGGCTCACGGACCTGCTCCGCGCTGGTGAGCACCGCCGACTGTCGTTGATTCATGCCCCGGCAGGCTTCGGTAAGTCAACACTCGCCGCACAATGGCTCGCGGCGCTGGATGCACGTGGCGTGACCACCGTGTGGCTTTCGCTGGACCGCGATGACAACAATACGATCTGGTTCTTGTCCCACCTGTTGGAAGCGATCCGACGGGTAATGCCGGAGTTGGACGACGAATGGCAGGTTCTGCTCGAGGGACAGCCCGACGATGCTGAGCGCTACGTTGTTCCCGCCCTGGTCAACGCCATGGATGCCGCCGGTGAAAACATTGTCATTGCCCTGGACGACTGGCATCTCGTCACCGATTCCCGGACCCGTGCTGTCATTCATCGCCTTCTGGATGTGGGGAGTTCCCGCCTGTCCTTCCTGATCACCAGCCGATCCAGGTCTGGGCTCCCGCTTGGTCGTCTCATGGTGAGGAACCAGCTGTTGGAAGTGGACGCGAGTTCTCTGCGATTCGACGAGGACGAGTCGCAAGCATTGTTGGTGGACATCAACGGCCTGGACGTCAACCGTGACGACCTGGCCAGCCTGCACCGGACGACTGAAGGTTGGGTGGCTGCCCTCCAGCTGGTTTCGTTGTCGCTGCGCGAAAACCACGACGCGTCCGACCTGATCCGACGGCTCTCGGGTCGGCAGAAGTCGATCGGCGAGTATCTGCTCGAGAACGTGCTTGATGCCCTCGAACCGGACGTGGTTGATTTTCTGCTGACAACATCGGTGACTGAGCGTATCTGTGCGGAGTTGGCGTCGACACTCTCCGGTGTCGTGCGGGGTCAGGCCATGCTTGAGCGTGTTGAGGCTCAGAATCTATTCCTTCAGCCGCTGAACGAAGACGGAAGCTGGTATCGCTACCATCATTTGTTCGAAGATTACCTGCGGGGACGACTCGAACGGGACTTCCCGGGGCGAGCGGTGGAACTCAACCTGGCCGCTGCGCGTTGGTTCGCATCGAACGGCTATCCCAGCGACGCCGTTGATCACGCTCTGGCAGTCGGCCAGGTCGACTTCGCAGTCGACATTGTTGAGTCGCGCGCGATGTGGCTTGTCGAGCATTCCCGGATGGCGACTTTGCTGGTGCTGGTGGGAAAGATACCGGCCAGTTCCGTTGCGGATCAGGCCAAGCTTCAGATGGCAATCGCCTGGGCCAACACGCTTCTCCACATATCGGGCGCGGCGCAGATCGCCCTCGACAAGGTGGAGGCCCTGGTTCGGTGCGACGATTCTCTCAGTCAGGATGACCGGTTTGAACTCGGTGTTGAGGCCCTGGTCGTTCAATGCTGCATTGACATGTACGTGGACAGGCTCGACCTGGTCGACGAACTAGACCAAACCTGTTTTGCAGAAGCGAACCGGCTCCGTCCCTGGATTGTGTCCGTCGCCGCCAACATCTCCACCTTCCAGAAGATCCAGGAGGGTGAGTACTCACAAGCAACCGAGCAGCAGAACTGGGCGTCACAATTTCACGCGCTCACGTCCGGACCGTTCAGCGACGTCTACGGCCGATGTTTCGCCGGTCTGGCTGCCTTCGAGCAACTCGAAGTCGACGATGCAGAACGCCTCTTCAGATCAGCAGTTGAGCTTGCACGGAGCTCCGCTGGTCGACACTCTCATGCGGCGCAACTGGCCAGCTCGATGCTCGGCCAGCTTCTCTACGAACGGGGCGCGCTGGAGAAGGCTGAACTCTTGCTTGAGGAGGCTCACGAATTGGGATCAGAAGGCGGAGTGGTCGATTTCATGATCTCCGCCTTTGCGACCCTGGCCAGAATCAAGGCCCTGCGCGGCGATCACGTGGGGGCCAGGACGCTTCTCGATGAGGGCGAAGACGTGGCCGAGACTTTAGGGCTCACCCGGCTCGGACTGTGTATCGCCGCGGAACGCATCCAGCTCGGATTCAACTTCCAGCTACCCGACCGGACTCTGCCGGCCGGTCTGCACGACGAACAGCACCGGATCGGGGATCTGGGTAGCGGCTTGGCCGAAACGAATTACAGGATCGCCCTCGCAACCGAGATTCGAGCGGCCCTATCGCCGGATGCATCTCGAGATCTGGCCACGGCCTCCGCAGAACGTGCTCACGAGCTGCTCGACCGGACGAGAGCCCGCGGCGGAGCCCGTGCGCACTTGGGCGCCCAAATCCTACTCGCTGCAACGCTCCAGCATGCGGGTCGGCGCGTCGAGGCGATGGATGCCCTGACCCCGGCCTTGGTCACGTGCAACGCACTCGGTTTGGTGCGACCCATCCTCGATGGCGGTCCGGGGTGTCTTCAGATCGTGCAGGACGTCGCAGACAGGGTGAGAGGCGGGCGATGGGAGGGACCGCAGGCCCCCGGTCTTCCAGAGTTCCTGAGCCTTCTCCTCCAGAGCGCGACTACCTCCGCGCGCCTTCAAGAGACGACCTCATCAGGCGCCCAAATTACCGGTGCAACGTTGACCGAGCGCGAACACGAGATCCTGATACTGTTGGCCCAGGGGTGCTCCAATCGTGAAATCGCCCAGACCCTTCATCTGGGTGTCAACACGGTGAAATGGTACCTCAAACGTCTTTTCAGCACTCTGGGCGTTAGCGGACGTCAAGGCTGCGTGGATGAGGCCAGGCGCAGGAAGCTGCTGTCCACTCACACGAGTTGACGCGCCGCCCGCGCCGTTCAGCTCACCGCGCGCAAATCGGCCAATCTGACCGTGCGCATTTTCTCCTCGGCCAGCCAGCCGGGTATTTCCTTCGGGGGCCGCGGGCGAGACCACAAATAGCCCTGAGCCAGGCTGCCTCCGAGACGGCGAAGCTCGCTGAGTTGTTCCCTGGTCTCGATTCCCTCGGCCACGACGTCCATCTCCAGTGCGCGCGCCAGACTCACGATGGCGTTGACGAAGGCCGGCGCCTGGGGATCCTTACCCCCGAGTCCATCGATGAAGGAGCGATCAATCTTGATGGTCTGAACGGGCAACTGCTTGAGATAGGTGAGGGAACTCCAGCCGGTACCGAAATCGTCCAGGGAGAGCCGTACCCCGAGACCGCGCAACCCAGAGAGGGTGGCGGAGGCCAGATCCAGATTGTTGATGACCATGGACTCCGTGATTTCCAGGTGCACCGCCGAGGCGTCGATGCCCGACCGAGTGATGATGTCAGACACGACCTGCACAAAATTGGCATCCTGCAACTGTCTGGCCGATAGATTGACTGCGATCGTCAAGTCATGGCACTCAGCGAGCTGGCTGCGCCAGGCCTGGACCTGCCTGAGGGCCTCAGTCAGCACCCACTCGCCAATCGCAACAATCGACCCGGTCTGTTCAGCGATCGGGATGAATTCTGTTGGTGAAATGAAACCTCGGTCGGGATGCTCCCAGCGCACGAGCGCCTCAAAGCCGACCGTTTCTTCAGTCGAGATGTCCACAATCGGCTGGTAGAACACGCGCAACTCGTCACGGGAGATCGCGCGAGCCAACTGGGATTCGGTCTCAAGCCGCATCGACGCTCGATGGTGCATATCCTCGTCGTACATCACAACGCGAGCCCTGCCGTCCGCTTTCGCCCGATACATTGCAACATCTGAATGGAGGAGCATGGAGCTGGCATCGGCGTCGGCATCATCGTCAGCAAGAACGATGCCAACGCTCACGCTGACGAAGACTTCCTTGCCCTCGAACTCGAAAGGGTCCTTGGCGATTGTGACTATTCGCTCGGCCAACCGCTCCGCATCGTAGGGCGCGATGTTGTCGCAGACGAGTACGAACTCGTCGCCGCCGAACCGTGCAAGGGTGTCGCCGGGACGAACGATCAACTTCAACCGTCGCGTTAGTCCCACCAACAAGCGGTCGCCGGCCACGTGGCCTAATCCATCATTGATTACCTTGAACTGGTCCACGTCGATGAACAGCACACCCACGTAGCCGGCGGTCCTTCGTCCTGTTGACAAAGAGCGTTCGATACGTTCGACGAGTAGCTGACGGTTTGGCAGCCCCGTCAGGGGATCGTGAAGGGCTTGGTGAGCCAGGAGGTCCTCGGCGTATTTTCGGGACGAGATGTCCTGCATATGCAGTAAGAAATAACCCGGCTCGCCGTTAACGTCAGGCACAAGGGACATCGTTAGCTGCACCCAGACCGGCTGTCCGTTGGGTCGGGCATACTGAAGTTCCGCCTGAGTATCTTCGAATCCCCCACTCAGCCAACCGGAGAACGAGGCACGATCACCCTCATGGTGTGACGGATGCCGAAAATCCTGCGTCCGTTTGCCCCGGATTTCTTCGGGAGTTCTGCCCAGTATTGTGCACAGGGCCTCGTTTACCTGGAACAGTCGCCCATCCAAATCGGCCATCCCCATGCCAATCTGAGATCGGTCGAAACCCAGGCGAAAGTTGGTCTCGGCTTCTTGTTGTCGCGCCTCAGCTAGATGCAACTCGGTAATGTCCATGATCATGCCGATGATTTTGATTGGCGAACCATCCGCGGCCCTGATGACAACTGCGCGTGAGCGCATCCAACGAATTCCCCCGGACTGCAGAATGATGCGGAAAGTAAATTCCGGGGTCGGCCATCCTGAATCGAGCCGCCGCAGGAGACTCTCCACACGATCCCGGTCCTGCGGATGTACGCACGACAGAAGCAAATCGCGCGATGCCGGCTCAGTTCCATTGCGGCCGAGGATCCGCCAATACTCATCTGACCACCATCGCTGTCCGGTCGCACTGTCGATTTCATAGCTGCCCATCCCAGCCATCTGTTGGGCCGCTGCCAGGCGTGCCTGGTCAGTTTCTGAGGCAATCTGTCGACGCTTGGACTCCGAAATGTTCCGGGCTATTCCGAAGCAGCCCGCCACAATGTTGCGTGAGTCGAAGATCGGAGAGATCGTCAGCGAAATATCGACGATGCGTGATCCGTCCTTGTGCAGTGCGACCGACTCCAAACCGATCACGGACTCGCCGCCAGCGACCTGGGCTTGCAATTCGAGTCCTCGATCCCGGCCGTCAACCGTGACGATAAGGGTCTGATGCTGGCCGATCACCTCAGGCGCCGAGAATCCGAACATCGCTTCAGCCGCCGGATTCCACACGGTGATCAGACCGTCGACGTCGTAACCAAAAATGGCATCGTCGGAGGATGCGACCAGCATCGACATCATTCGCGTCGAAGCCTGGGCCTGGGTCCGTTCGCTGATATCACGGATAGAGCTGGACACGAGCGTTCCGCTGTCGGTCTCAAAAGGACTGAGCGAAATCTCTATCGGAAACTCCCTGCCGTCGCGGTGCAGACCCAGAAGTCCAAGGTCGGGTCCCATCGACCGTGCCTGTGCCTTCGTCTTTGTCTTGGCCGAGTACTCGGATCGATGGCTCAGATACCAGCCACGGAATTCGATCGGCATGAGGACCTCGAGAGACTGTCCGAGAAGTTCATCCCTCACGTAGCCAAAAAGCACCTCCACCTGTGCGTTGACAAGAAGGATCGTACCGTCAGCGTCGACGATCACCATCGCATCGGGAGCGGACCCGAGGAGAGCGCGGAACTGGCCCTCAGACCACGTCTTGTCACCGTTCGTGTCTGCAGCGGGGCGTCGTCGCGTCGGGAGCAGGCGCTCCCGATCAGGACTCGTGTTGCGCTTTTCAGTCATGTCCTCACCGCCCGAACCTGCTCGGTCAGTTCGTAGACGGTCCCGCCATGGCCGTCAGCAAGCCACATCCCTGCGATGACCTTTCCCTCGTGGTCAAGCGGGTCAACGAGAACTGCAGGCAGCTGTTCATGCCGGTTGACCTTGAGGATCACTGTGGATCGTCCGGAGGTCACTGGGTGGTTGAGGGTCACTGTGATCGTCGACATATTCTTGCGGCTGTCTTTCGTCATGCCCGCGCTGTCGCGGGCGTTGAATCGCGATGATGTTGCGAGGGTGTTTCGGGGTCGAGATACGGCGTGCCCTTCAGGCCCAGAATTACTCCAACCACCCGTACCCGCCGCCGGTCACGCCCGCTTCGCTCTCCTCGGAACCTGTGCCTTATCGGTTCCTCCCTGCCGCGCCGCCCTACAGGCATGCTTTCGGCGTCGAGGTGGAGCCAGGCCATGAACACTCCCTCGTGGTGGACGGCACTAGGACGAAAAGTTGTGGTGGGTCCTGTGAAGGGTAACCGCGTGCCACCGCCGCATCGCCTCGAATCCAACACTGGCGGGAGTGGTTGACGAAACGGGTGGGGTGGACGTTTCGGGGGGTGACCCACCACCCGGGTGGTAAAGCCCTTCCGAGCGGCTGAGTCTGAGAGGCGCGGGATTCACTGCGAGCGGCGCCTGGAGACCCCGAACATCGCCGACTGCCCCGCACGCACCGACATCGAAAGCCCGACCAGTGGGTCATTTGACACGTGTCTGCCTGCCCAAAAGTGAGGCCGGGTTCGACATTGAGGGTCTCAGCCTGTGTTTAGAATGTTCCACGGGGGGTCCGGCTCGAGGTGCCGTCATTGACTCCCGAACCGATGGGAGCGACTCGTGAGCACGATCAGGCACAGCCGAAAGAGCATGGCGACTGGCATCGGTCTGGTGTTTGCGGTCGGTATGTTGTTGCCCGCGGCATCGGCGCAAGCGGCCACCACGATTGACGGGCCCGTCGACCTCGGCGCCTCTGCGGCCTTCGGGGTCCTCGGTGCCAGCACCGTCACGAACACGGGCCCCTCCGTGATCAACGGCGACGTGGGAGTCAGCCCGGGAACCTCGATCACCGGCTTCGGTGGCGCTCCGGACGGCAGCTTCACCGGGGCACTGCACCAGACGGATGGGAGCGCCGGCGCGGCGCAAAGCGACGTGACAACGGCGTACAACGCGGCCGCGGGCCTCACCCCGACCACGTCCGGTGTTGCCGAGCTCGCCGGCTTGTCGCTCAGCCCCGGTGTGTTCGCCGGTGGTGCACTGTCCCTGGCCGACAATGGCGTGCTGACCCTGGCGGGCAGCGCGACATCCGTGTGGGTGTTTCAGGTCGACAGCACCCTGATCATCGGGTCGGGCAGTCGCATCGAGGTCACCGGCGGCGCGAGCTCCTGCAACGTCTTCTGGCAAGTCGGCAGCTCAGCAACCCTCGAAACTGCGGCTCAATTCGTGGGCACAGTCATGGCGAACCAATCGATTACGGCGACCACCGGAGCCACCATCGCGGGCCGCCTCCTGGCGAACACCGCGGCGGTGACTCTGGATTCCAACGTCGTGACCGTGCCCACCGGCTGCGCGCCGACCGGCACTGTGGCCACGACCGATAGCCCTGCCTTTACCTCGCGCACGCCGCCGCGGGCCACGGTCGGAACCCCCTACGCGTTCAGAGTCACGGCCACCGGGACGCCGGCCCCGACGTTCGCCATTTCCCAGGGCGCACTCCCCGCCGGCCTGCGGCTCGATGGCGGCACGGGAGCGATCACCGGGATGCCCACAGCGGCCGGAACCTCCACGTTCACCATCACGGCCGTCAACAGAGTAGCCCCGGCCGTGTCCGCGGCCCATGAGGTCATCACCAGCGCAGCTGGACCGGCCCTGCCGCCCTCAATTTCGACGGACACGACCGCCACATCGGCAGTTCCCCCCTCCACGACGGCGGGTGCCTCTGTCCCGCTTCCGGCCCGCCAGCCCACGCTCGCGGCCACCGGCAGCGAGGTCGGGCTTCCGATCGGCGGCGGCGCGTTGCTGCTGGCTGCGGGCGTGATGCTTCTCAGCATCCGTCGCGCGCTCCGAAGGGTCATTCTGCGCTAGTGGTGGAGCTCCCTCCGGAGGGGCGATTGTCGCGCCAAACCTAGGGCAAGCCCCGGTCGCGTTGCCCACTTGGAGAACGGGATCGGCGGGATCTCGCCGGCGGGACCGAACGGAACCCGACCCCTGTCCGCAGCGACGTCATCACGCTAGGCTCTGGCCGGGATTCCGAGCGAAGGAGAACGCGGATGGGCTCAACGACCGATATCTGGGATGATATCTGGCTCTTCTTCTGGACCTACGTGTTCATCGCCTATCTGACGGTCATGTTCTCGATCCTCGCGGACCTGTTCCGTGACGACACCCTGAGCGGGTGGGCGAGGGCGGCCTGGGTGCTGTTCCTCGTCTTCGTGCCGTTCGTGACCGCCCTCGTGTACCTGGTCTCCCGCGGCTCGAGCATGCGGGAGCGGCGGGTGCTGCGGTCGGCGCCGTAGCCCGGGACCGGGCGGGCGCCCGGGGTGCCGGCTGCGCCACACACCGAATCCGCGGTTCCCTCGTCGGCCGGAGGTGCGCAACAACCGGCACGGATGCCCGGAGCGCACCGACTGCACCCCACCCTCTCCGACGGAGCCTTCCCTGGCTGAACCTCTCTGGCTAACCTCCTGTGGCGAACTCAGGAGATCCTGGCAAAGTGGCAGCGCGAGCCGCACTGGTCTGTGGCCGCAGCAGGGCGGGCGCAGGGGTTTTCCTGAGTTAGCCCCGTCCCGTCCCGCCCCGTCCCCGGCCCTGCCGGGCCACGTGCGCCGAGCCCACCCGCAGCATCCCTCGCGCCCCGCCGCCCCTCACGCCCACGCCGACCTCGACCGGGTCCTAACCGCGGTGATTTTCGCGAAACGCCGCTGGCGGCGCCTTGGAATGCGGCGGGTTGTGAAAATCTCCGACTCAACGTGCGCGGGGCCCGCTACTCTGCAGGGCTGCAGCAGCGGGCCGAGTCGGATAGCGACCGGCGCGCCATCGGCCAGCTGGCTGGCTCAGGAGATCCAGTCGCTCTGGCGGAGCATTCGCACTGGTCTGTGGCTGACCTTCTGCGGCTAACTCAGGAGATCCGGGCGATCTTGCGGGGCGATCCGCACTGGTCTGCGGCGGCAGCGGGGCGGGCGCAGGGGTTTTCCTGAGTTGGCCCCGGGCAGGTCGGCGGTGCGGGGCGTTCCTGTGCGGGCGGGCAGCGGCGGGTCAGGCGTGGGGCGCGGCGAAAGCCGTGGCCGTGCCGCGGGCGGTGAGGTTGACGCTGCTGCCGACCACGGTGCCGGTGGTGCCGTGCTGGCGCACGTGGATGACGGTGCCGCCGGGAGCGTGAAGGGATCCGGTCGAAGCGGAACCGGCCGACAGGGAACCGGCCGAAAGGGAACCGGCCGACAGGGAACCGGCCGAAAGGGAACCGGCCGACAGCGACCCGATCGAGTCAGACCCCGACGAGTTAGGCCCTGTCAACGCGGAACCACCGGAGAACAAGCGCACGGCGAGCTGCACTTCGGCCCCGTAGAAGTCGACGGCCTCGACCCGGCCGGTGCAGGTCGGGGCGCCCGGGGCATCCGTCGTCTCGCAGTGTTCGACGATGATCTGCTCGGGGCGGAGCATGATGCAGGCGTCGCCGCGCAGGGCGGTGGGAGCCACGGCGACCCGGCCCAGCGCGCACGACGCGAAGCCGTCGTCGATCGTGGCCGGCAGCACCACGGCGTCGCCGAGGAACCGGGCCGTGAACAGGTCGACGGGGCGCCAGTAGACCTCGCGCGGCGGGCCGACCTGGCCGAGGTGGCCGTCGCGGAGCACCGCGAGCTGGTGGGCGAAGCTCATGGCCTCGGCCTGGTCATGAGTGACGAGCACGGTGGTGATGCCCGCGCGTTCGAGCGTGGCGGCGACGATGTCGCGGGTGGCCGCCCGCAGCCCGGCGTCGAGGGAGGAGAAGGGTTCGTCGAGCAGCATCACCCGCGGCCGGCGGGCCAGGGCCCGGGCCAGGGCGATGCGCTGCTGCTGGCCGCCGGAGAGCTCGTCGGGGCGGCGCGCGGCGAAGCTCGGGTTCAGCGACACCATCTCGAGCAGCTCGTCGACCGCCCGCGCGCGCTGCCGGCGGGTGCCGCTGCGGAGGGCGGGGCCGAGGCCGAACGCGATGTTCTGGCCCACGGTGAGGTGCGGGAACAGCGCCCCGTCCTGCGCCACGAAGCCGATGCCGCGCCGGTGCGCCGCCACGGCCACGCCGGGTGCGGCGACCGTGCGCCCGAGCACGGTGATCGTGCCGGAGTCGGGCAGTTCGAACCCACTGATCAGGCGGAGCAGGGTGGTCTTACCCGAGCCGGACGAGCCGACGACGACGGTGCGGCTGCCTCCCGGCACCGAGAGGGCGATGTCCTCGAGGATGCGCGTGCTGCCGAAGCTCTTGTTCACGCCGCTCAGTTCAATGGCGGGGCGTTCACTGGCGGGGCTTTCGAGATCACTGGTTGCGCGTTCGATGGTCGGACTCTCGGTTTCGGCGGTACCGGCGGCGGGGCGCTCGAACTCGGTCACGAGACGCTCGTCAGTCGGGAGCGGGCGAACAGGAGATAGGTGACCGGCAGGCTGAGCACGATCATCAGCAGGGCGTACGGCGCCGCCCCGACGTAGTTGATGTCGTTCACCTTCGACCAGAATTGGATCGCGAGGGTGCGGGTTCCGTTCGGGGCCAGCAGCAGGGTCGCGGTCAGCTCGGTCACGATACCGAGGAAGACCAGGGCGCCGGCGGCGAGGGCCGACGGCACGAAGAACCGTGCGGTGACGCTCAGGAACGCGGCGACGGGATGCTTGCCCAGCGAGCGGGCGGCCTCTTCCAGCCCGACCGGCACCTGGGCGAGGCCGGCCCGCAGGTTGACCAGGGCGCGCGGCAGGAACATCATCAGGTAGGTCACGATCACCAGGATCGTGGTCTGGTAGAGCGGCTGCACGAAACGGATGCTGACGGTGACGAGCGCGAGGGCCGTCACGATCCCGGGCAGCGAGCTCGTGAGGTAGTTGACCGATTCGAGGCCGCGGGACAACCGGCTCGGGTAACGCACCGCGAGGAACGCGATCGGGAATGCGAGCAGGCAGGTGACCGCCGCCCCGGCGAGGCCGTAGCCGACGGTCTGCAGGAGCGCCTGGCCGACGACCGCGTCGGCCCAGACATCCGTGCCGCCCTGCACCAGCCAACGGATGACGCTCGAGAACGGCACGCCGATCGCCAGCACGAACAGGCCGCCGAGGAACAGGTAGCCGACCGGGGTGAACGCGCCGAGGGAGCGCCGCGGGGTGACCCGGGCCACGCCGGAGCCGATCCGGGCGTACCGGGAACGGCCGCGGGCGCCGGACTCCCCGATCAAAAGCACCAGGCAGAGCAGCACGAGCACGCCGGCCAGCGCGTTCGCCGCTGGGCCGTTGAACGTGGACCGGTACTGCTCGACGATGGCGGTGGTGAACGTGTCGAACCGGATCATCGCGAACGCACCGTACTCGGAGAGCAGGTGCAGCCCGACCAGGAGCGCGCCGCCGAGGATCGGCAGCCGCAGCTGGGGCAGGATGACCCGGAAGAAGACGGCCCAGGCTCCGCTGCCGAGCGACCCGGCGGCCTCCTCGACGGTCGGGTCGAGGCGCCGGAGCGCGGCGGCGCAGGGCAGGTACACCAGCGGGAAGTAGGACAGCGTCGCGATCAGCACGCCCGACCAGAGCCCGTGCAGTGAGGGGACGGCGCTCACCCAGCCGTAGCTGTTCACGAAGGCGGGAACCGCGAGCGGGGCGGCCAGGAGCACCGCGAACACCTTCGCTCCGGGCAGCGAGGTGCGCCCGACGAGCCACGCGGCGCCCACGCCGATGGCCACGCAGAGCGGCACCGTGATCAAGACGAGTCCGATGGTGTTGACGAGCAGCTCGCCGACCCGCGGCCGGAAGATCAGCGCCGAGAGCGCCGGCCAGCCGGTCAGTATGCCGGTGACGATCACATACCCAAGCGGCAGCAGCCCCAGCAGGGACACGGTGCCGGCGGCAGCCACGATGAATGGTGAGGGCCGTTTGGGGACCCGAGCCGGGGCATCCGTGCGCGCCGAACCGGCCCTGCTTTCGGTCGTGCCGACGGCACTCTCGGAGGCGGGGCCCTGGCTGTCGGGCGCCGTGTTCACGGTCGGAGGAGCTGCGGGTATCACCACTTTCAGCCTAGAGGAATCCGGCCTGGGTCATCAGCTCGGTGACCTTGGTGCTGTTCAGGTGGGACGGGTCGATGGCCGGGGCCTCGAGTTCGCTGAGCGGCATCAGTGCCGGGTTCGCGTCGACGCCGGCGGAGACCGGGTACTCGAACGAGGTGCCGGTCTTGAGGATCTCCTGGCCGGACTTGCCGGTGACGAAGGCGAGGAACGCCTGCGCGGCGACGGGGTTCGCGCTCGTCTTGAGCACCCCGCCGCCGGACACGCTGACGAACGCGCCCGGATCCTGGTTCTTGAAGTAGTGCATCTTCGTGGTCGAGCTGTTCTCGCCGGTTCCGGCCTGGTCGCCGAACCAGTAGTAGTGGTAGATGACGCCGCCGGGGATCTCGCCCGCGTTGACGGCCTTCATCACCGTGCTGTTGCCTTTGTAGACGACCGCGTTGTCTTTCATCGCGGCGAGCCAGGCGCTCGTGGCCTTCTCACCCTTGAGCTCCAGCAGCGCGCTGACAATCGCCTGGAAGTCGGCGCCGGAGGGCGAGGCGGCCCAGCGGCCCTTCCACGCCGGGTCGGCGAGGTCGAGCAGGGAGGCCGGCAGCTCAGCGTCGCCGAGCAGGCTCGGGTTGTACGCGAAGACCGTGGAGCGGGCGGCGATTCCGGTCCAGGTGCCGGTGGACGGCTGGAACTGCTCGGGCACCTGGGCGAGCGTGTCGGCGTCGACCGGGGCCAGCAGGTCGGCGTTGTCGACCAGGCTGATCGCCGGCGAATTCTCGGTCAGGAAGACGTCGGCCTTCGAGGCCGACCCCTCCTGCACGAGCTGGTTGCCCAGTTCGGAGTCGTCGCCGTTGCGGAGGACGACGGTGACGCCGGTCTCCTGGGTGAACTCGTCCGCCCAGGCCTGGGTCAGTTCCTCGTGCTGCGCGTTGTACACGGTGATGGATCCCGATGGGGTGGCGGAGGCGGTGTCGCTGGATTCCGGTCCGGATGCCGCGTCGGGCGACGCGCACGCGGTCGCTCCGAGCAGGGTGGCTGTTCCCAGCGCGGCGATCATGGCCCAGTTGCGTGTCAAAAGCATGATGTTGCGTGTCCCCACTGTCGGCGCTGTCGGCGGGCCTCACCCGCTTGTCTTTAGGTAAGCCTACCCTAAAAAAGCACGTCGGTGAGGTCTCCGAGGGGACGCACAGGGTCGGCGGAGGCGCGGGGCCGGGGCCGGCACTGGGCAGTCGGTCCCGGCTCTTGGTTCAGCGGGATCAGCGGGATCCGCGGGATCCGCGGGATCAGCGGGGTCAGCGGGATCAGCGGGGCGGCATCCGGATGGCGCCGTCGAGGCGGATGGTGTCGCCGTTGAGCATCGGGTTCTCGACGATGTGCCGAACGAGCGCGGCGAAGTCGACGGGGTCGCCGAGGCGTGCCGGGTGCGGCACGGATGCGGCGAGGGATTCCCGCACGTTCTCGGCCATGCCGCGCAGCATGGGCGTGTCGAAGATGCCGGGGGCGATGGCCACCACCCGGATCAGCGACCGGGCGAATTCGCGGGCCAGCGGCAGCGTCATTGCGGCGACGCCGCCCTTCGAAGCCGAATACGCGGCCTGCCCGATCTGCCCGTCGAACGCGGCGACGGATGCGGTGTTGACGATCACGCCGCGCTCCGCGGTGCCCGTGTCGCCGGGGGCTGCGCCTGCGTCGTCTCCTGCGCCTGCCGCGTCTGATGCGCCTGCTGCGACTGCTTTTTCTGCTGGAGCCGCGCTGCCGCCGATCGGCTCCGTCTGCTGCATGGCCGCGGCGGCCAGGCGGATCACGTTGAACGTGCCGACCAGGTTGATCCGGATGACCCGGTCGAAGTCCGCGAGCGGCAGCGGGCCGTCGCGCCCGACCGTGCGGCCGCCCGGCGCGATCCCGGCGCAGTTGACCACGATGCGGAGCGGACCGAGTTCGACGGCCGCGTCGACCGCGGCCTGCACGTCCTCTTCCCGGGTGACGTCCCCGGGCACGAAGCGGGCCTGGCCGCCGAGCGCCGCCGCGGCCTCCTCCCCCGCGGCTCCCGGCAGGTCGAGCAGCACGACTGCAGCGCCCGCGCGGGCCAGGGCGGTGGCGGTGGCCAGCCCGAGGCCGGACGCGGCGCCGGTGACGAGGGCGGAGCATCCGTCGATGCGCATCTCAGAGCCTCTCGATGATCGTCGCGTTGGCCATGCCGCCGCCCTCGCACATGGTCTGCAGGCCCCAGCGGCCGCCGGTCAGCTCGAGGTGGTTGAGCAGGGTGCCGAGCAGCCGGGTGCCGGAGGAGCCGAGCGCGTGGCCGAGGGCGATGGCGCCGCCGCGGGGGTTGAGGAGGGCTGGGTCGGCGTCGAACTCCCGCAGCCAGGCCAGCGGAACGCTGGCGAAAGCCTCGTTCACCTCATACGCGTCGAGGTCGTCGATGCTCAGGCCGGAGCGTTCGAGGATGCGCCGGGTCGCCGGGATCACGCCGGTGAGCATCAGGAGCGGGTCGCTTCCGGTCACCGCGAAGCTGTGGAACCGGGCGCGCGGGTTGAGGCCGAGCTCATCGGCCCGCTTGGCGCTCATGATCAGGGCAGCGGAGGCCCCGTCGGTGAGCGGGGACGAGTTGCCGGCGGTGATGTGCCAGTCGAGTTTCGGGAAGCGGGCGGCGAGGGCATCCGTTCGGAATGCCGGCGGCAGCGTGGCCAGGGAGGCGAGCGTGGTGCCGGGGCGGATGGTCTCGTCGTCGGTGACGACCCGCCCGCCCGGCAGGGTCACCGGCCGCAGCTCGCCGTCGAAATCGCCGCGCTCGGCGGCGGCCGCGGCGAGGCGGTGGGAGCGGGCCGCGAAGGCGTCCAGCTCGCCGCGGCCCAGGCGCCACTGCTGGTTGATCAGCTCGGCCGAGACGCCCTGGTTGACCAGGCCCTGCGGGTAGCGCTCGTGCATCAGGGTGCCGTGCGGGTCCTGGCCGGGTGTCCCGCCGGACCCGCGTCCGAGCGAGCTGCCCAGCGGCACACGACTCATCGACTCGACGCCGCAGGCGATGACCACGTCGTAGGCGCCGGCCATCACGCCCTGGGCGGCGAAGGTGACGGCCTGCTGGCTGGAGCCGCACTGCCGGTCGATGGTGGTGCCCGGAACCGAGTCGGGGAAGCCGGCGCTGAGCAGGGCGGTGCGGGTCACGTTGTAGCCCTGCTCGCCGACCTGGCTGACGCAGCCGCCGATCACGTCGTCGACGAGGGCCGGATCGAGGCCGTTGCGGCTGACCAGTTCGCTCAGCACACCCGCCAGCAGGTCGGCCGGATGCACGCCCGACAGGGCGCCCCCCGGCTTGCCTCGACCTGACGCGGTGCGCACGACATCGACAATGACAGCCTCGTTGCTCATGACCTCAGCCTAGGCTTCCCGCGCTGCCGCCACGCTGAAGCGCGGGCGGGCGTGTGGCGGAGATCATGGCGCGGCGGTCGGCGTGGGGCTGACTCAGGAAATCCGGCACGGCATCCGTCGTTCTGTGCCTGCCGCCGCACTGGTCCGGGGGCCGGCGCAACGCGATCCCGCGGATCTCCTGAGTAAGCCCCCGGCGGCCACCGCCTGACTCCTGCGAATCGGTGCCCGGAGTCAGCCGGACAGCGCCCACATGGCGACGGCGCTGGCCGCGGCCACGTTGAGGGAGTCGATGCCGTGCTTCATCGGGATCTGCACCACGCTGTCGGAGGCCGCCAGGGCGTCCGGGGTGAGGCCCTCACCCTCCGCGCCGAGCAGCAGGGCCAGCCGGTCGTGTTCGTGGCCGGGGAAGTCGCGCAGGCTGACGGCATCCGCGCTGAGTGCGAGCGCGGCCACGTGGAAGCCGTGCCGGGTCAGCAGCGCGCGGGTGCTGGGCCAGTCGCCGACGCGGGTCCACGGCACCTGCAGCACGGTGCCCATCGAGACGCGGATGGCGCGGCGGTAGAACGGGTCGGAGCAGCGGGGCGTGACCAGGATCGCGTCCGCGCCGATCGCGCCGGCCGAGCGGAAGATCGCGCCCACGTTGGTGGGGTCGGAGACGTTCTCGAGGATGACGATGCGGCGCGCGCCGGCGAGCAGCGCGTCCGGCTCGGTCAGGGCCGGGCGGTGCATGGCGGCGATCACGCCGCGGTGCAGCACGTAGCCGGTCAGCTCGGCCAGCAGCTCCCCCGGGCCGACGAAGACGGGCACGTCGTTGCCGACGAGCGCGCGGGCCTCGTCGACGGTGTTGCCGAGCGCGAGCACCGAGCGGGGGCGATGCCCGGCCCGCAGCGCGCGCTCGAGAACCAATGCCGACTCGGCTATATACAGTCCGTGTTCGGTGCCCCGAGCCTTCTTGAGGGCGACGTCGGTCAGGTGGGCGTAGTCCACGAGACGCGGATCGCTGAGGTCGCTGATCTCGATGACGGGCATCCGCTCAGTCTAAGCGCGGGCCCGGGCGGGCGCCGGCGCGCGGTGCCGGTGCGCGGTGCCGGTGCGCGGTGCCGGTGCGCGGTGGGCG
>NZ_SOGW01000089.1:0-28137 GCF_004403075.1 Cryobacterium sp. TMT2-10
CCGCGCTGCGCCGCTGCGCCGGTGGCGCGCCACGCGCGCAGCGGCGTAGCTTCCGCGCAACAGCCGCGCGCCATCCCGGGCCATCGCGCATCCCGCGCAACTCCCCCGAGACCGCACGACACTCCGCGACACTCCCCCGCGACAGCACGACATTCCCCCGCGATCCCAGCTGCCCACGCCATCCGCGAGCTCGAGTGTGCCCGTTCCGGTCGAGCGCGCCCGTTCCGCCGGCCACTCTCGACCGGAACGGGCACTCTCGGGGCCACGAGTCCCGCGCCGCGGAGGCGCGCCGTGGACGTAGCGGGAGCGACGGCATCCGCTAACCTGACGGGGTGAAGATTCTGGTCCTCGGTTCCGGTGCCCGCGAGCACGCCATCATCACCGCGCTGCTCCGCGAGGAGCCCCGCCATGACATCGTGGCCGCGCCCGGCAACGCCGGGATCGCCCGGGATGTGCCGGTGGTGCCGCTCGACCCGGCCGACCCCGAGCAGGTCACCAACTACGCGAACCTGAACGGCATCGAGCTGGTCGTGGTCGGGCCGGAGGCCCCCCTGGTCGCCGGTGTCGCCGATGCGCTGCGCACCCGCGGAATCCCCGTCTTCGGGCCCGGCCAGGCCGCGGCCGCCCTCGAAGGCAGCAAGACCTTCGCCAAGCGCATCATGGACACCGCCGGCGTACCCACCGGACGCGCCGAGCGTGCCGGCTCGCTCGCCGAGGCCACCTCCGCACTGGACGAATTCGGCGCCCCCTACGTAGTCAAGGCCGACGGACTCGCCGCCGGCAAAGGCGTGCTCGTCACCTCAGACCGCGACGCCGCGCTCGCCCACGCCACCTTCTGGCTGCAGCACGGCAGCGTGCTGATCGAGGAATTCCTCGACGGGCAGGAGGTCTCCCTTTTCCTGCTCAGCGACGGCCACACTGTGCTGCCGCTATCCCCCGCCCAGGACTACAAGCGCCTCGGCGACGGCGACCTCGGCCCCAACACCGGCGGCATGGGCGCCTACTCGCCGCTGCCCTGGCTCGACGCCGAATTCGGCAGCGAACAGGCCTTCATCGACGAGGTCATCGAGACGATCGCTCTCCCCACCGTGCGCCAGCTGGCCGCCGAAGCCACCCCCTTCATCGGGCTGCTCTACTGCGGGCTCATTCTGACCGTCGACGGCATCCGGGTGATCGAATTCAACGCCCGGTTCGGCGACCCGGAAACCCAGGTCGTGCTGCCCCGCCTGGTCACGCCGCTGTCCGGCCTGCTGCTCGCTGCATCCACCGGGGGGCTCGGCGGCCTGGCCCGCCCGGTCTTCTCGGCCAACGCCTGCGTCACGGTCGTGCTCGCCAGCGAGAACTACCCGGATGCGCCCGTCACCGGGCGTCCGCTGGGCGGGCTCGGCGCGGTATCCGGCGTGTCCGGCGTCACGGTCGCGCACGCGGCGACCGCCGTGATCGACGGCGCCCTCGTCTCCACCGGCGGGCGGGTGCTCAGCGTCGTCGCGGTCGGCGACGGCTTCACGGATGCCCGCGCCCGCGCCTACGAGGCTCTCGCCCTGATCACCCTCGAGGGAGCCCAGTACCGCACCGACATCGCCGCGCGCGTCGCCGACTGAGCACTGGACCGCGCACTCGGCAGAGTCGCCCGCCTTCCCTGTCCGCGATGTGCATAACTCCGGCAATTTCGCGCTCCGTCTCGACGGATTCCCGGAATCGCGCGGCGGACCAAGCGCCGGGCAGCGAATTGCAGTAGTTATGCAGCCCCCGGCGGAGAGGCTCGCCACCCCGGGCGCCGACTCGGTTGTGGCCAACTCAGGACGCTCGGCGAGAACCGGCCCGAACCGCCCGGAAACACGCGGGCGAATGACGCCGGCAGCGCGATTCTCCTGAGTAAGCCCCCCGGGCGAGCGGCACCAGCCCGTCCGACGAGCCGATCGTTCGCGCCAACGAGCGCTGGTGCGCGAGAATGTAGCCGTGACCGCACACGACCAGCCCACCGCATCCGTCCCGCTCGACCTTCCGGGCTGGCGCCACGCCTACTCGGGCAAGGTGCGCGACCTCTACGTTCCCCAGGACCAGGACCAGGACCAGGACCAAAACACGGATGCCGCCGCCGACCTCGCCACCGCCGCGCGCGTGCTCGTGGTCGCCAGCGACCGCGTCAGCGCTTTCGACCACGTGCTGGAACCCGGCATCCCCGGCAAGGGCGAACTGCTCACCACCCTCAGCCTGTGGTGGTTCGACCAGCTCGCGGGCATCCCCAACCACCTCCTGCCGGACCACACCGTCAACGGCGCGGTCACCAGCCTGATCCCGGCGGCCGTCGCCGGGCGCGCCATGCTCTGCAAGACGCTGGACATGTTCCCGATCGAATGCGTCGTGCGCGGGTACCTGACCGGATCGGGCTGGAAGGAATACCAGACCGCCCGGACGGTGTGCGGCATCCCGCTGCCCGCCGGCCTGCAGAACGGCGACCGCCTGCCGGAGCCCATCTACACTCCCGCCTGGAAGGCCCCGATGGGCGAGCACGACGAGAACATCTCGTTCGAACGCACGGTGGAGCTGGTCGGGGCATCCGTCGCCGCCGAGCTGCGTCGCCTGTCGCTGGAGATCTTCGGCCGCGCCTCCGGCATCGCCGAGAAGGCCGGCGTGATTCTCGCCGACACCAAGTTCGAGTTCGGCGCCGACCGCGTCACCGGCGTCATCACGCTTGCCGACGAGGTGCTCACCAGCGACTCGAGCCGCTACTGGGACGCCTCCCTCTGGCAGTCGGGCACGACGCCCGAGCAACGGATGGCCAGCTTCGACAAGCAGATCGTTCGCGACTGGCTCGCCGCCCACTGGGACCAGACGGGCACTCCGCCGGAGCTCCCGGCCGAGATCATCGAGCAGACCGCGGCCCGCTACCTCGAGCTGCTCGAACGCCTGACGCACGCCGCCTCCGCGGCGTAATCCCGCGCCGGACGCAGCCCGGCGGAGGCCTCCTCGACGACGCGGCGCGTCACAGTTTCGCGGCTCCGGGCCGCAAAATGATACGCTCCGCGCATGCGTATCAAGATGTGCAGTGTCCACGTGAACGACCCCGCCGCTGCGTTCGACTTCTACACGTCCGTGCTCGGATTCCAGGAATTGCTGACGATGCCGGAGCACCAGCTCTATGTCGTGAAGTCCCCGGAAGATCCCGACGGCGTCGGCCTCCTCCTCGAGCCCAGCGACAACAGGGTGTCCCAGAAGTACGCGCAGGGCATCCGCAGCCTCGGCCTGCCGGCCATCGTGTTCGGCTCCCCCGATGTGCGCGCCGAGTACGAGCGACTCCGCGCCCTCGGCGTGCATTTCATCGGCGAACCGAGCACGGATGCCTCCGGCACCTCCGTTCTCTTCGACGACACCTGCGGCAACCTGATCCAGCTGCACGAGGACTGAGCGGGCCGCCCGTCGCCCGCCGGCGGAATACGGGGCGCGCGGCATCCGTTAACGCAGGTGTGACGAGATCTGCGAACGACCTCCTGCCCGCGTCGACCGGGATGGGCGCGGTGACCCTGCGCGTCGGAAACCTCGACGCCATGATCGCGTACTACCGGGATGCGGCGACCCTCACGCTGCTGAGCCACGACGGCCCGATCGCCGTGCTCGGCCGCGGGAGCACGCCGATCGTGATCCTGCAGCACGCCCCGGAGTTGGCCGCCGCCGAGCCGCGGTCGAGCGGACTCTTCCACACCGCGATCCTGTTCGAGACGCAGGCGCAGCTCGCCGCGGCCGTCTACTCGGTGGGCACGACGCATCCGGGATCGTTCACCGGCAGCGCCGATCACTTGGTCAGCCAGGCCTTCTACTTCAACGACCCCGAGGGCAACGGGATCGAGCTCTACTGGGACCGCGACCGCACCGAGTGGAGCTGGACCCACGGCCAGGTCGAGATGGCCACCCTCTACCTCGACCCCAACGCCTTCATCGGCGAGCACCTCACCCGGGACGGGCAGGCGCATCCGTCGACCGGCACCGCGATCGTCGGCCACGTGCACCTCTCCGTCGGCGATGTCGCCACGGCCCGCGAGTTCTACGTGGACCGGCTCGGCTTCGAGGCCACGGCCAGCCTCGGCGGCTCGGCCCTGTTCGTCTCCGCCGGCGGCTACCACCACCACATGGCCATGAACACCTGGAACAGCACGGGCTCCGGCCGGCGCCGCCTGGCCCTCGGGCTCGGCGAGGTCGACATCATCCTGCCCGGCACCGACGACATCGGCGCCCTGAACGAACGGATGTCCCACTTCGGAGTGCAGACCCGTCACGACGGGCAGACCCTCGGCTTCGACGACCCGTGGGGCAACCAGATCGTGGTGCGCACGAAGTAGCCCGCGGCGCCGCGCCCCACAGTGCCGCGCCCGCGCCGCGCCCGCGCCGCGCCCGCCGAGGTCGCCACGTCCGGTCGAGATCGACCGGCGCACCAGGCGAACTCGACCGGAACGGACGAACTCGGCGCAGAAATGCCGCCGAGACTCGCCGTTTGTGCCGACGTGACCCGCTGGGGCGGCGACATTCGGCCGAAATGACGACTCTCGGCATCCTGAGGCGGCCCGCTCGGCGGCAGCCGCTCCCGCGCCCGGGCCAGCAGCAGCGCCACCAGCAGCGCCACCAGCAGCGCCAGCAGCGCCAGCAGCGCCAGCAGCAGCGCCGGCGCCCGGGCGGCTAGACGAGCCCGTTGCGCCTGGCGACCTCGCCGAGCCAGGCCAGGCTCGGCTTGGGCGTGCGCACGAAGGTCTCGCGGTCCACCGCGATCAGCCCGAACGTGGGCCGGAACCCGCTCGCCCACTCGTAGTTGTCCAGGGCGCTCCAGTGCAGGTAGCCCAGCACCTCGATGCCGTCCTCGATCGCGGCGTGCAGGCCGCGGAGGGCGCCATCCGTGTAGTCGATCCGGCGGGTGTCGTCCGCGGTGGCGATACCGTTCTCGGTGACCATGACCGGCACGTGCCCGCTGAGCTCCCAGGCGGCGCGCACGCCGAGTTCGAGCGCCGGCGGGAAGAACTCCCAGCCGGTGAGCGTGGTCTCCACGTCGTCCCGAACCGGGAGGGGGCCGTCCGGGCCCACGAACGTGCGGGTGTACGCCTGCACGCCGATGAAGTCGTCGCCGCGCGCGTTCTCCAGGTACCAGTCGTCGCTCGGGTAGGCGTATTCGCGCAGCTTCTCGTCCGCTCCGGGCTCGCCGGTGGAGTGGAACGCCTGGGTCGCGACGGTCCAACCGGACTTCAGGCCGGGCACCGAGGCGAGCACCTCACGGGAGGCCTTGTGCGACGCGAGCAGCGCGTCGGCCACCTGCAGGTCGGGCCGCGGCAGGCCGAAGGCCACCAGGTTGGCGGCGCTCTCCCCGCCGGCGAGCATGGCCGCGATGTTGGGCTCGTTGATCGTGCAGACGTAGTCGACGCCGTCGGCCACGATCGGCAGGGTCAGTTCGGTGAACCGGGCGAACAGCTCTGGCGCGTCGGGGTTGCGCCAGAAGCCCTTCTCGAACATCCACTGCGGCACGGTGAAGTGCATCAGGGTGACGACCGGGTTGAGCCCGCACTCGAGGGCCGTGTCGACCATCCGTCGGTAGTGGTCGATCTCGGCGCGGGAGACGAAACCGGGCTCCGGCTCGATCCGGCTCCACTCGATGCTGAACCGGTAGGAGTTCAGGCCGGCGTCGGCGAGTAGCTTCATATCTTCGCCGAACCGGTGGTAGCTGTCCATGGCGTCGCCGCTGGGCTCGACGATCTGCGTGCCGACGGCGTGCTCCTTCACCCACCAGTCGTTGTTGACGTTGTTGCCCTCGATCTGGTGGGCGGCCGTGGCGGCACCCCAGAGGAAGCCGTTGGGAAAGTTCAGCACGATAACTCCTTGTTGCACTTGCGGTGAAAAACGATGAACGGATGAGCCACGCGGCCCGACGAGGATGGCCCTAGCCGACGCGGCGGGACCAGAAACGGTCGAGCACGGCCGCGGTCGCGACCGGGTTCTCCCGTTGCGGCGAGTGTGCCGCGTCCGGAATGATCTCGTAGGTGCCATCGAGCCGGGAAGCCATGGTGCGCTGCCACTCCTGCGGCCAGGCGGGGTCGTCGGCGCCGTGCGCGACCAGCACGTCGAGCCCGGTCCCGAGCAGCTCGGCCGTGGTGTCGGTCGGGTCGGAGAGGATCTCCGCCGCGCCGAGCAGGCTGTCGTCGCTGGTGCGCCCCATCCGCAACCGGCGGAAGGCCTCGTCGGCGGTGAGCTCCGCGTCGGCCCGGCCGACCGTGTGCGGATTGTCCTCGTCCCACCAGGCCGCAGAACCGCGGGAACGGATGATCGTCTCCTCCCGGTCCAGCCGGCCGGCCCAGCCGTGCGGGCCCGAGCAGAGCAGCGTGAGGTCGGAGAAGCTCCGGGGCGACCGGATGGCCGCGGCCCGGGCCACGACACCGCCGAAGCTGTGCCCGAGCAGGTGTACCGGACCGTCGCGGCCGATCAGGGCGGCCACGGCGACCGCGTCCCGGGCGAAGAGTTCGAGGGTGTAGTTCTCTTCGCCGACCGGCGCCGCGGAGTCCGCCTGGCCGCGCTGGCTGTAGCTCCAGGCGTCCCAGCCGTGGGCGGCGAGCAGGGGCAGGAAACCGCCGAAGTCCTCCTTCGAACCGGTGAAACCCGGCACGAGCAGCACCGTTCCGCGGCTGGGCCCCACCGGCCGGGAGCGCAACCCGGTCAGGCGTCCGACCGGGAGGTCCAGGCCCAGGTGCGCGACGGCATCCGTCAGCGGCACCGGGAGCGCGCCGAACGGGCCGACCCCGTCCCAGCCCACCCCGGCGAGGCCGTACTCGCCGAAGGCGTCCGAGGCGGCGGAGAAATCCGACGATTCGAGGAAGACGCTCACGACTGCACCAGCCCGCCCACGGTCGGGTGCGGGATGGCCTCGAGCAGCCGGATGGTGTACTCGTCCTGCGGGTTCTGCAGCACGTCGGCCGTGCGGCCCTCCTCGACCACTGCCCCGCTGTTGAGCACCATGATCTGGTCGGTGACCAGGCGGGCGCTGAGCAGGTCGTGAGTGATGTAGAGCATGCTCACGCCCCAGGTCTCGCGCAGGCTGTCGAGCAGCGCGAGCACCCCGGCCCGCAGCGACACGTCGAGCATCGAGACCGGCTCGTCGGCGATGATCACCTGCGGGTCGCTGGCCAGCGCCCGGGCGATCACCACGCGCTGGCGCTGCCCGCCGGAGAGCTGGTGCGGCAGCCGGGCGGCGAACTGCTCGACCGGGGTCAGCCCCACGGTCTCGAGCAGTTCGAGCACGCGGGCCCGGGCGTCGCGACCGCGCAGCCTGGAGAAGTTCAGGATCGGCCGGGTCAGGATGTACTCCACCGTGTGCAGCGGGTTGAGCGCCGCGTACGGGTCCTGGAACACCATCTGCACCTCGGTGTGCAGCCGCTTGAGCTGCCGCCGCTTGATCGTGTCGATCTGCAGGTCGCCGAAGGTGATGCTGCCGCTGGTCGGACGCTCCACCCCGGTGATCAGCTTGGCGATGGTGCTCTTGCCGCTGCCGCTCGCCCCCACCAGCGCCATCGACGCCCCGGGTTCGAGGGTGAACGACACGTTGTTGACCGCGCAGACGGGCTCTTCGCCGCGGCTGGGCCGCTGGTAGATCTTCGACACATTGGTCACCACGATGGCTTCGCGGGCGGCGCGGCCTTCCCGGCGGCGCACGGTCGAAGCCGGCGGCGCAGCGGGCGCGGCGACCGGCTCGAGCGTGTCGAGCGTGTCGCCGGTCACGGTGACCGGGGCGTTCCCGGCCGCGGCGACCGCGACATCCGTTGCCCGGTCCCCGCCGCGGGCCGCCAGCCCGGGCACCTCCACGACGGCCGCACGCGGATCGCCGTAGTGGCTGAGCAGCATCCGGGTGTACGGATGCTGCGGCGCGGCCAGGATCTCGGCGGCGAGCGCGTCCTCCACGACGAGCCCGTCGTGCATGACCATCACCCGTTCGGTCACCTCGAGCACCATGCCCAGGTCGTGGCTGATCAGCACGGCCGTGAACTTCTCGGACTTCTGCAGCTCCCGGATGGTGTCCATCACGGCGTGCTGCACGAGCACGTCGAGGGCCGTCGTCGGCTCGTCGAAGACCATCAGGCGCGGTTCCAGGGAGAGGGCCAGCGCGATCGAGACGCGCTGGCGCATCCCGCCGCTCAGCTCGCCGGAGAACCGGTCGAGCACGCTCGCGGGCAGTTCGACCTTGCCGACCAGCTCGATCGCCCGAGCCTCGCGGTCACGTTTGGACACGTGGCCGTGGGCGGTGAAGATGTCGAAGAAATGGTCACGGATGCTGCGCACCGGGTTCAGCGCGTTCATCCCCGACTGCAGCACCATGGCGAAGCCGCCGTGCCGCTGCACGCGCAGCTGGGCCGGTGTCATGCCGGCGATGTCGACACCGTCGAAGAGGATGCTGCCGGCGCTGACCCGCGCCGGCGGCTTGGACAGGCCGGTCAGGGCGAAGCCCAGGGTCGATTTTCCCGACCCGGACTCGCCCACCAGGCCGACGAAGTCGCCCTGCTCGAGGTCGAAGGAGACGTTCCGCACCGCGGGAACCGGAAGGGCACCCTGCGGTTCGTAGACCACGAACAGGCCCTGCACGCTGACGAGACTCATCGTTTTGCTCCTTCTCGGAGGCGCGGATTGCTCAGCCCGTCGACGCCGAAGTTGATCAGGCTCATGGAGGTGGCCAGCAGTGAGATGCAGAGGCCGGGGGCGAAGAGCAGCACCCACTGGCCGGTCAGGAGGGCGTTGCTGTTCTGCGCCCAGAAGAGCATGGTGCCCCAGCTGACCGTGGTCGAGTCGCCCAGGCCCAGGAACTCCAGGCCCGCTTCGGCGAGGATCGCCGCGGTCGAGGCCCCGAAGAAGCTGCCGACGATGAGCGAGGTCATGTTGGGCAGGATCTCCCGGAACACGATCCGGGACGGGCTCTCGCCGCTGAAGATGGCGGCCGTGACGAAGTCGCGGGAGCGCAGGGACTGGGTCTGCGAGCGCAGCACCCGGGCGCCCCAGGCCCAGCCGGTGATCACGACGACCAGCACGATCATGCCGATGCCGCCGTTTTGCAGGTAGGCGGCGATGACGATCATCAGCGGGAGGGCCGGGATGACGAGGAAGAGGTTGACGATGAAGTTGATCACTTCACCGGCGAAGCCCCTCAGGTAGCCCCAGCTCAATCCGATCAGCACCGCGATGATCGTGGACAGCAGGCCGGCGACGAAGCCGACGAACACGGAGACGCGGGCACCGTAGATGAGCTGGGACAGCACATCCTGGCCGGCTGCGGTGGTGCCGAGCCAGTGCGCGGCGCTCATGTCCTCGCTGCGGCCGAAGGAGTTGTCGGTCGCGGCGTAGGGCGCCAGCAGCGGGGCGAAGATCGCGACCAGCACGAAGACTCCGAGCATGGCCACGCCGATCCGGGCCTTGGGCACGCTCCAGATGGTGGCGAAGGCCCGCCAGAGAACGCGCAGCGGGTTGGCCGTGCCGGCGTGGTCGCCCGGCGACATCGTCTTCACGATCGACGTGGGCGGGATGATCGTTCTGGTGGGGGTCATCGTCTCGTCCTCGGGTCGAGAATGCCGTACAGGATGTCGACTATGAAGTTGGCCAGCAGCACACTGATCGTGATGATCAGGAACAGGGCCTGCATGAGGGGGAAGTCCTGGTTGACCACTGCCGTGTAGAGCAGGTAGCCGACCCCCGGATAGTTGAAGACGCGCTCCACGAGCAGGGATCCGCCGACGACGCCGCCGAGCGCGAGCCCGAACGAGGTGAGGTTGGGCAGGATGGCGTTGCGGGCGGCATAACGGATGGCGACGGTGCGCGGGTGCAGTCCGTTCGCCTCCGCGAAGGTGACGTAGTCGTCGCCGAGCGTGTTGATCATGGTGCTGCGCATGCCCAGGATCCAGCCGCCGAGAGAGGTGATCAGGATCGTGGTGGCCGGCAGGATCGAGTGGTAGAGCGCATCCAGCAGGAACGCGACCGAGAAGTCGGGCGTCGCCGAGCTGCTGTAGGCCCCGGAGGTCGGGAACCAGCCCGCCACATAGCCGAGGAAGAAGAGCAGCAGCAGGGCCGTCCAGAAGTACGGGAACGCGCTGGCGAAGGTGCCGCCGACGGTGGGCAGGGTGTCGAGCCAGCTGCCACGCTTCCAGGCGGCGAGGACGCCGAGCAGGGTGCCGAAGATGAAGGCGACGATGGTAACGAACCCGACGAGCACCAGCGTCCACGGCAAGGCGGTTGCCACGAGGCTCGCGACGCTCTGCGGGAAGAAGGTGTACGAGACGCCGAAGTCGAAGTGCACCACATTGTTCAGGTATTGCAGGTACTGGTCCCAGGCGCTGCCCGTTGGCACGCCCAGCTGGGCCTCGATGGCGGCGCGGGTCGAGGGACTGACCGGGCCGTTCTGGGCGAGTTTGGCGATGGCGGCGTCCGCCGGGGAGCCGGGCATGAGCCGCGGGAGGAGGAAGTTCAGCGTGACGGCCGCCCACAGGGTGAGCAGCAGCAGGCCGACCTTGCTCAGCGTGTAGCGCACGGGTCGTTCCTTTCGAGTCTGAGTCGGCATTTCAAACCGGGAAATGCACCAGGGAGAGGAGCGCGGGCGAGTCCCCCCAGGGGCACCCACCCGCGCTCGCGGGGCGATGGTTGGTTACTTCGCCTTCTTCAGATTCGTGAGGATGAGCAGCGGGGTCGAGTTCCACGTGTTCGGCGGAGCGTAGGCGTTCTTCTCACTGGGCCAGTTGGTGAAGTTCTTGTCGCTGGAGAGGCCCCAGAGGCCGCCGTAGAACATGCTGATCACGGGCAGCTGCTCGTAGAGCACGGTCTGCAGCTGGGCGGAGATGGCCTTCTGTTCGGTCTCGTCGGTCGAGGCCTTGAGCTGGGCCAGCAGGGCGTCCACCTTCGGGTCGCTGAAGCGACCGTAGTTGCCGGTGGTGCCGGTGCCGATCGGGGTGGCGAATTCGCTGTTCAGGAGCGTGTTCATGTCCTGGAAGACGCTGCCGGTGCCGCCGAAGCTGTTCATGGCGATATCGAAGTCACCCTTGCTGAGCGCCTCGGTGTAGGCGGCCGGCTGCGGCTGGCTGAGCTTGACGTCGATGCCGAGCGCGCCGAGCTGGGACTGCACGGTCTGCAGGCCCTGGAGCCAGTCGGTGTAGCCGTTGGCGGTGAGGATGTTGATGCTCAACTGCGTGCCGCTGGCGTCGACCATCTTGTCGCCCTGCTGGGTGTAGCCGGCCTTCGCGAAGGCAGCCAGTGCGGCCGTCTTGTCCTGCGCCACGACTCCTTCGTTGGGAAGGTCGGCGTTCAGCCACGCTTCCTGGTTCGGGAGCAGGAGTCCGGACTGGCCGGCGGCATCCACGTAACCCTGTTCGGCATCCGTGGCGATCTTCTCCCGGTCGAGCGCCAGGCTCAGGCCCTGGCGGAAGTTCACGTCGTTGTACGGCGCCCTGGTCAGGTTCGGGGACAGGGTGATCGTGCCGCCCGGGGGGAACCAGTACTTGTTGTGCTGCTTGTCGGCGTTGACCCAGGTGCCCTCGACATCCGTGATGAACGCGTAGGCCCAGTCGTAGCCGTTCTTGACGACGTCGAGCTGGCTGTTGGCGGCGGGGAGCACGAGCTTCTCCACGGCGACCTTGTCGGCCTGCCAGTAGTCCACGTTCTTCTTGAGCGTGTACTGGTTGGCGGTGAAGGTGTCCAGCACGAACGGGCCGGTGGTGACGGGCTTCTCGTTCTTCCAGGTGACCGGGTCCTTCACGTCTTTCCAGATGTGCTCGGGAACGATCAGCTGCTGGTCGATGATGGAGGCGGCGGGAACATCCTCCGTCTTGAGGTGGAAGACGACGGTGTCGCCGACGACCTCGAGGCTCTCGATGTGCTGCCAGACGCCCCAGGTGTCGAGGGCGGGAGTCGCCTTGACGAGGTTGAACGTGTAGAGCACGTCGGCCGGGGTGAAGGCCGTGCCGTCGGACCACTTCACACCGGTACGGATGTCGTAGACGACGGTCTTGGCGTCCGGCAGGGTGTTGCCGGTGGCGAGGAACGGGGTCGCGGTGCCGTCGAGCGTGTTGGTGACCCGCAGCGGTTCGTACATATAGGTGGTGGCGACGCGCTTGCTCGTGGAGAACGGGTTGAAGTTCTTCTCGAACGTGGGAGAGCCGTTGTCGGCCGCGACGAGCAGGGACCCGTCGCTGGGGCCGCTCGCTTGATTTTTGACGTTCATGCTGCACGCGCTGGTAGCCAGCAGTGCGGTCACGCCCACCACGGCGAAGGCCGTTCGTAGGATGTGCCCTCTCAATTGCTTCATTGCTCTTGAAATCCTTTGTGTCGTCGTTGACCTATACGGCAGCGAGGCCGGTATCGCTACCGAACGGGAATACCTGAGGCGATGCCTTTACTGTATGCGCTTACATTCGCTGGACGCAAGAAAAATATCCATTGTGCTGTTGAGACGCGCAAACGGATGCCCGGACGCCCGAATCCCCGCGCCCTCCGGCGGCCCCCGCCCCGCTTCCCCCGGCCCCTAACCAATTCGACGGAGATACTGCTCCAAAAACCCGGAATCGGGCTGTTTCAGCCTGATTCCGGCAAAATCTCCGTCGAATTGGTTCACGCCCGCGGCTGGGGTTCGGGCACGCGGGCGGGCGACGCACGCGGGCGGGCGACGCACGCGGGCGGGCGGGCGAGGTGGGCGAAGGCGCGCGGGCCAGGGCTCACCCGGGATCCCGGCTCAGGCGGACGCGCCCTCTGAACTTTCCCGCAGCAGCACCTTGACGGGGAGGCGGGAGGTGATCGGCGGCTGGTCCGGGTGCTCGAGCCGGCTGAGCATGGCCCTCACCGCGGCGCGGCCCAGGTCCCCCATCGGCTGGTGCACCGTGGTCAGGCGCGGGGTCGAGAGGCGGCCGGCGTCGATCCCGTCGAACCCGGTCACGATCACGTCCACGGGCACTCGCACGCCCGCCGGGCCGAACACGTCCAGCAGGCCCAGGGCCATCTGGTCGTTGCCGCAGACCAGGGCCCGCGGCAGCGTCCCGGCCGCGAGGAGTTCCTCGGCGACGGCTCGCGCCTGCACCCGGGAGAAGTTGCCGCGCAGCACCGGCAGCGCGGCCGGGTCGATGCCGGCCGCCTCGAGGGCCTGCCGGAAGCCCAGGTGCCGCTCGGCGTCGTCGGGCGAGTCCGCCGGACCTGCGACGTACACCGGGTCCCTCACCCCGTGCCGATCGAGCAGGTGCCCCGTCAGGGCGCGCATGCCCTCGGTGTTGCTCACGCTGACGTGGTCGTAATCGTCGCCGCGACGCGGCCCGGCGATCAGCACCACCGGGATGCGCCGGGAGACGTGGTCGAGCAGTTCGTCCGGAACGCTGCGCGCGAGCACCGCCATCCCGTCGACCCGGCCGGCGATGTCGTTGACCATTGCGGCCGGGTTCGAACCGCGGCCGACGCCGACCATCAGGGCGAAGCCGTGCCGCCAGGCCTCACGTTCGCTCCCGCGCAGCACCTCGTCGAAGTAGAGGTTCGGCGGGCGCACCTCTCCGGTGTCGGGGATGTCCACGACCAGCTGCACCTGGGTGTCCTGCTCGAAGACGGCCTCGGCCTGGTTCTCCTCGTCGTCGATGCTCGGGAAGAACAGTCCGAGCACGCCGGTGCGGCGCGCGGCCAGGCTGCGGGCGCTGGCACTCGGCACGTAGCCCAGCTCCTGCACCGATGCCAGCACGCGGGCCTTGGTGGATGCGCGTACATCACCCGGACGACGGAGCACCCGTGAGACCGTCGCGATCGACACCCCCGCATGGGCGGCGACGTCGTAGACGGTCGCGGCCTTCATCTAGGCCCCGGGCCCGGCCGGTCCGGCGGATCCAGCCGGTCCGGACGGTCCGGCCGCGTTGCCGCGCGACGCAGCGCGGGTGGCCCGCCGGGACAGGCCGTGCACGGCCGCCTGGAATTCGCGCGACCGCAGCGGACGCCCCGGCAGCCTGGGCCGGTCGCGGTCGGGCGAGCGCAGTCCGTCGAGGACGACGGACAGTTGCCGCCGCCACTGGCCGCTGTAGGCGCCGCCGAGCAGGCCCAGCGAGCCCACCATTGTGACCAGCACGGCCAGGTCGACGGCGTCTACGTCCGGCCGAAGGTCGCCGTCCTTCTTCGCCTGCGCGACCAGGGAGGTGATGACGCCCTGGAACGCGGTGCCCTTGCCGACGCTCGGGTCGATCGTCTCCATCCGCCTGAGGATGGGTGGGAGCGACGGGTCGGCGACGAGCCATTCCGCGACGCGCTCGGTGTAGACGACGATGCCGGCCCAGGCCGTGGGGGCGGCGGCGATCTCGTCACGCACGGTGGCCAGTTCGGCCAGAGCGAGATCGTGCAGGGCCCGCACCAGGTCGTCGCGGGTCGGGAAGTTGCGGTAGAGCGTGGCCACGCCCACGTCGGCGCGGCGGGCGATTTCCTCCAGGGACGCGTCGACGCCGTTCACGGCGATCAGCGCCCGAGCCTCGACGATCAGACGTTCACGGTTCTGTCGGGCATCTCGCCGTCTCGGCTGGGCCCCGTCCTGCGGGGTCGATTCGGACGAAGTCATGGGGTTGATTCTAGGACCCGAACCTTGGCGTCGCGGAGGGATTCCTCCACGACCCTCGGTCGGGTGCCGAGATGTTGCGCCTGTCCGGGCAGTCCCCCAGAATGCAGTCAGCCCACGAACGGAACGGAGCACCATGCCGGTCGAAAAGAACACCCGGGAGTTCGACCCCGAGATCGTCACCGATTTCCGGGAACGGATGAGCTACGGCTCCTATCTGGACCTGGACACCCTGCTGGGCGCCCAGAAGCCGGTCAGCACCCCCGAGCACCACGACGAGCTGCTCTTCATCATCCAGCACCAGACGACCGAGCTCTGGCTCAAGCTGGTGCTGCACGAGCTGCGCGCCGCGACCGCGTTCCTGCGCCGGGACCAGATCGCCCCGGCGCTCAAGTGCATCGCCCGGGTCAAGCACATCCAGCGCACCCTGACCGAGCAGTGGTCGGTGCTGGCCACCCTCACCCCGAGCGAGTACGCCGAGTTCCGGCACTTCCTGGGAAACTCCTCCGGCTTCCAGTCCTACCAATACCGGGCCGTCGAGTTCGCGCTCGGCAACAAGAACCGGCGCATGCTCAGCGTGTTCGAGAGCGACCCGGATGCGCACGCGCTCCTGTCCGAGATGCTCGCGGCTCCGAGCATCTACGACGAGTTCCTGCGCTACCTGCACCGCCAGGGCTTCTCCATCCCCGCCGCCGTGCTGGAGCGGGACGTCACCGAGGCCTGGGTGCTGCATCCGGAACTCGTCACGACGTTCCGCGGCATCTACGAGAACTCCACCGAGCACTGGGGCGCCTACGAGGCCTGCGAAGAACTCGTCGACCTCGAGGACAACTTCCAGCTCTGGCGCTTCCGCCACCTCAAGACCGTGCAACGCATCATCGGCATGAAAACCGGCACCGGCGGGTCGAGCGGCGCCGCCTTCCTGCAGAAGGCGCTCGAGCTGACCTTCTTCCCCGAGCTCTTCGCCGTGCGCACCGAGCTCGGAACGTGAGGCACGGATGACCCGGGCCGCGCCCCGCGGGCCGGCCGCCGCGACCGTGCTCCCCGGCTTCCTGGACGCTCACGTGCACCTGGCGCTGATCGACCCGGCCCCGCTCACCGCGGGCGGGATCGCGCGGGTGCTCGACTTGGGCGGCTGGACCCCGAGCGGGCCGGAGTCGCCGGGTTCGCGCGAGTCCGGGGAGCCGCAGGAGCCGCAGGGCTCGCCGAGTTCGCCGGTTCCGGTCGAGTTCGACCCGCGTGCCAGTCGAACTCGACCGCAAGCGGCGAACTCGGCGGAAGGGCGAGCGGGGCTGCCGGAGGCCGTGTTCGCGGGACAGTTTCTGGCCGCGCCGGGCGGCTACCCGAGCGGGCGGTCCTGGGCGCCAGCCGGCAGCATCCGTTTTGTGGCCCGGACGACGGATGCCGCGGTCGTCGTCGACGCCCAACTCGCGCTCGGGGCATCCGTGATCAAGGTCACGCTCAACTCGGCGGCCGGGCCGGTGCTGTCCGACGGTCTGCTCTCGGCCATCGTCGCCCGCGCCCACGAGCACGAGATGCCGGTCGCGGCCCACGCCGAGGGGGCCGGGCAGGCCCTCCGGGCCTTCCGCGGCGGGGTGGACGCGCTGGCGCACACGCCGTTCACCGAGCGGTTGGACGACGCCCTGCTCGCGGCCATGGCCGGCCGGATGACGTGGATCAGCACCCTCGACATCCACGGGTACGGCGAACCCGACGACGACTTCGACCGAGCCGTCGACAATCTGCGCCGGTTCCACCGGGCGGGCGGCCAGGTGCTCTACGGCACGGACCTCGGCAACGGACCGCTGCCGGTGGGGCTCAACCGCCGGGAGATCGACGCGCTGCTGGCTGCGGGGCTGACCGGTGACGACGTGATCCGCGCGCTGACGGCCGAGCACCTCGGTCGTTTTCGGAACGTGCTGCGCGCCCCGGGACGGCCCGGTCCCGAGCGACACGGTCCGGCGCCGGCCGACCCCGGCCGCCTCGTCACCCTGCTGCGCGGCGAGCGCCCCGACGACCCGGCCGCCTTCAGCGCCTGGCTGTGCACCGCGCGGGCCGCCGATGCCGCCGAAGCCACCGAAGCCCATCGAAGCCACCGATGTCACCGAGCCCGTTCCGGTCGAGAGTGACCGGCGGAACGGCCACTCTCGACCGGAACGGTCCGTCGGCGGGGCAGCCCACCCGGGCCTGTAGGCTCAGTGCCCACCCGGGCGGCACCCGTGGCGGGCCACCCCGCGCGGGTGGGATACTGCCAGCACGGCGCACCGATCCGCTCGAACTCGAGGAATCCAGATGACACCCAGCACCGACAGCTCGTCCCTCGGACTCGGCGGCCAGGACGCCCACCTCGCCTTCGCCCGCCGGATGGACCGCATCGACGGCCTCGGCCACTACCGGCGGCAGTTCGTCGGGATCGAGACAGGGTCCACGGCCGATGCGTCCCCGAACCCGTTCGCCTACCTCGACGGCAACTCCCTCGGCCGGCCGACCCGGGCCAGCGTGGCCCGCATCGCCGATTTCCTCACCCACGACTGGGGCACCCGACTGATCCGCGGCTGGGACGAGGAGTGGATGGACCTGCCCCTGAAGATCGGCGACGACCTCGGCCGCGCCGCGCTCGGCGCGGGCCCCGGCCAGGTCTTCGTGGGCGATTCCACCACCGTGCTGCTCTACAAGCTGGCTCGCGCCGCGGTGGACTACCGCCGCATCGACGTCGACCCGGTGCGCACCGAGATCGTGCTCGACACCGACAACTTCCCGACCGACCGCTACCTGCTCGAGGGCATCGCCGCCGAACGCGGCCTCACCCTGCACTGGATCCACTCCGATCCCGCCAGCGGTGTCACGGTCGAGCAGGTGCGGCAGGCGGTGGGCCCGCAGACCGCCCTCGTGCTGCTGAGCCATGTCGCCTACCGCTCGGGTTTCCTCGCCGACATGCGCCAGATCACCGAGGTGGTGCACGCCGTGGGCGGGCTCGTGCTCTGGGATCTCAGCCACTCGGTCGGCTCCGTGGCGGTCGAACTCGACCTCTGCGACGTCGACCTGGCCGTCGGCTGCTCCTACAAGTACCTCAACGGAGGCCCGGGCGCCCCGGCGTTCGGCTATGTTCGCCGAGACCTGCAGGACGTGCTCACGCAGCCGATCCAGGGCTGGATGGGAACGAAGGATGTCTTCACGATGGGCCCCGGGTATGTGCCGGCCGCCGGCATCCGTCGTTTCATGAGCGGAACCCCGCCCATCGTCGGGATGCTGGCCATGCAGGACACGATCGCGATGATCGAGGAGGCCGGCATCGAGCAGGTGCGGGCGAAGTCAGTGGCGCTGACCGAGTTCGCGGTCACCCTCGTCGACGCCTGGCTGGCCCCGCTGGGCGTCACCCTCGCCTCGCCCCGCGAGCACACCCACCGCGGCGGCCACGTCACGGTGACCCACCCGGCCATGGGCCAGGTCACCCGCATCTTGTGGGAGCACGACGTGATCCCCGATTTCCGCTCCCCCGACGGCCTCCGGATCGGGCTGTCCCCCCTCAGCACCAGCTTCGTCGAGACGTTCGAGGGCATCGCGGCGATCCGCGACGTGCTGCGGGGCGTGCTGCTGGGGCAGAGCGGGCTCGGCGCGACACCCGCGAACGGGTTCGGCGGCAGCGTCGCCGGCGGTCTCGGCGGCTCGCGCGGCGGCGCGGGGGTCGGCCTGTAGAATCGTGGAATCCACCCCCCGACGTCTCCGGAGTGAGCCATGCCAACAATCGTCGTAGAAGTCATGCCCAAGGCCGAGCTGCTCGACCCGCAGGGGAAGGCCGTCGCCGGCGCCCTCGGTCGCCTCGGCAAGACCCGCTTCACCAGTGTCCGCCTGGGCAAGCGGTTCGAGATCACCGTCGAGGGTCACGTCGATGACGCCGTTCTCGCCGAGGTGCGGGAACTGGCCGACACAGTGCTCTCCAACTCCGTGATCGAGGATGTCGTTGGCATCCACGTGCTGGAGGCGCCCGCCGGAGAGACGCACTGATGCGCATCGGCGTCGTCACCTTCCCCGGCTCGCTCGACGACCGCGACGCGCAGCGCGCGATCCGCCTCGCCGGCGCCGAGGCCGTCGCCCTCTGGCACGGCGAGCACGACCTGCACGGCGTCGACGCGCTGGTGCTGCCCGGCGGCTTCAGCTACGGCGACTACCTGCGCTGTGGCGCCATCGCCAGCCTCTCGCCGATCATGGCCGAGGTCATCGACGCCGCCAACAAGGGGATGCCCGTACTCGGCATCTGCAACGGCTTCCAGATGCTCGCCGAGGCGCACCTGCTCGAGGGCGGGCTGATCCGCAACGACCACGGCCTGTTCATCTGCCGCGACCAGCAGCTGCGGGTCGAGAACACCTTCACCGACTGGACCGGCGGCTTCGCGGCCGGCCAGGAGATCACCATCCCGCTCAAGAACGGCGAGGGCGGATTCACCGCCTCAGCCGACACGATGGAGCGCCTCGAGGGCGAAGAGCGCGTCGTCGTGCGCTACGTCGGCATGAACCCGAACGGGTCCCTCAACGACATCGCCGGCATCAGCAACAAGCGCGGCAACGTCGTCGGCCTGATGCCGCACCCCGAGCACGCCGTCGAGCCCGGCTTCGGCCCCGACACCGATGACGCCATGCGCAGCGGCACGGACGGGCTCACCTTCTTCAGCTCCGTGATCAAACGGATGCTCGTCACCGCCTAGCAGCATCCGCTCGGCGCCGTTACTCGACGCCGGCTCTCGCGTCGTGCGGCCGCTGCATCCGTCAACCCGAGAGTTCCCGTTCCGGTCGAGAGTGCCCGTTCCGAGGGTCACTCTCGACCGGAACGGGAACTCTCGCAAGTCGTCCGGGGCTCCCGGCGGCTTACCCGGCTGCCCGCTGCTGCGCCGCGGGGTTGCCGCCCCCGCGAGCCCGTCGCGTCCTGCGCGTCCGCACGCCTGTGCGTCCGCGCGGGCGCCTCTACACCCGCGGCATCCGTCGAGTTCGACACTTCCGGTCGAGTTCGTCCGGCAGACCCGGCTAACTCGACCGGAACCGTCGAACTCGGCGCGAGATCAGACGGCGCGCGCCGGGATCAGACGGCGCTGGACGGCTCCCACAGGTTGATGCCCATGTCGACGGCGTGTTCGTCGATCGCGGTGACCTCTCCCGCGGTGAACGCGAGGTTGTCGATGGCGGCGATGTTGGTCTCCAGCTGCGCAACCGAGGAGGCGCCGACGAGCGCCGAGGTGACGGTTTCGCGCCGCAGCACCCAGGACAGGGCGAGCTGGGCGAGCGACTGGCCGCGGGCATCCGCGATCTCGGTCAGGGCACGGATGCGCCCCACCGTCGCATCGTTCACCATGTCGCGGCTCATCGAACCGGCCTGCGAGGCGCGGGAGCCCTCCGGCACCCCGTTCAGGTACCGGTCGGTGAGCAGCCCCTGCGCCAGCGGGGAGAAAGCGATGCAGCCGACGCCGAGGTCGTCGAGGGTATCGAGCAGTCCGTCTTCGACCCAGCGGTTGAACATCGAGTAGGAGGGCTGGTGGATCAGCAGCGGTGTGCCCATCTCGGCGAGGATCGCGGCCGCCTGGCGGGTGCGCTCGGGCGAGTACGACGAGATGCCGGCGTACAGGGCCCGGCCACTCGTGACAGCCGTGTGCAAGGCGCCCATGGTCTCCTCGAGCGGGGTGTCGGGGTCGGCCCGGTGGGAGTAGAAGATGTCGACGTGGTCCAGGCCCATCCGGCCGAGGGACTGGTCGAGGCTTGAGAGCAGGTACTTGCGGGAGCCGAAGTTGCCGTACGGCCCCGGCCACATGTCGTAGCCGGCCTTGGTGGAGATGACGAGTTCGTCGCGGTGCGGGGCGAAGTCCCGCGCGAGGTGCACGCCGAAGTTGCTCTCCGCGCTGCCGTAGGGCGGGCCGTAGTTGTTGGCCAGGTCGAAGTGGGTGACGCCCAGATCGAAGGCGCGGCGCAGGATGGCGCGCTGCGTTTCCAGCGGCGCGGTGCCGCCGAAGTTCTGCCAGAGGCCGAGCGAGATCGCGGGCAGTTTGAGGCCGCTCTGCCCCGTGCGGCGGTAGGGCATGGAGTCGTAACGGGTGTCTGCGGGAAGGTACGTCATTCCTCCAGACTGGCAGAGCCGGCTGGGCGGCCGGCCCGTGCGCCCCGCGTGGTCACGGTCCGCTTGTCGTGCCGTCGGGCCGCACGAAGGTGAACGCATACGGCTGCGGTCCGCGGCCGGTCTCGACCCAGCCATCCGCTTCGATCTCACGCCGCAGTTTCGTCAGGCTTTTGGTCGTCCCGGGTGCGAAGGCCTCTTCCGGCGGCGTCGGCACGACCGTGCGGGTCGACGAGAACATGTCGCTCTTGTACCGGCGTTCGCCGTCGACCCGGCCGACGGAGCGGAGGGTCATGCTGCCCGTCTGTGAGGCCAGGATGGTGAGCACGCCTGCCCACCACGACGTCCCCCGACGTCTTCGAGCTCGATCTGCAGTGTCTTCCCCGATGTGCTCATGAAGATGCAGTGTGCACCGGGTTCGTTCGCCTGCATAGGGCCGGACCACGCCGACACGACCTGGCTTGCCGATCTGCGGAGTCATCCTTTCGGCGGATGCGCCGGGCCCCGCGATCCTGCGAAGATCGAGGCGACCCCGTTCCCCACCCCCCAGGAGTGTTCCCCGTGTCTCCCCGCCTGTTCTACCGCACCGTCGCCATCGCCGAGGCCGTGACCTGGACCCTCCTGATCACCGGCATGGTGCTCAAATACCTGACGGATGCCGGCGGCACCCCGCTCCTGATCTTCGGCTCCCTGCACGGTTTCGTCTTCATCACCTACGCCCTGACCGCCGTCCTGGTGGGCCTGAACCAGCGCTGGCCGATCCGGCTGATGGTGCTCGCCGTGATCACGGCGATCGTTCCCTACGCGACGGTGCCGTTCGACATCCGTCTGGACCGCACCGGCCGGCTCGACGGCGACTGGCGCCGCGTCGCCACGGACGATCCGCGCGATCACACCTGGGTGGGTGCCCTGCTGCGCTGGCTGCTGAACCGTCCGGCCGTGCTGATCAGCAGTTTCGTCGTGGCTGTTGCCGCGATCATGGCCGTGCTGCTGACGCTGGGCCCTCCCGGCGGCCGCAGCTAGGGCACACCCCGGGCGCAGCTAGGGCACACCCCGGGCGCAGCTAGGGCACACCCCGGGCGCAGCCGGCGCGCAGCCCGACCGCAGCTAGGGCGCAGCCCGGGCGCAGCCGGCGCCCGGCGGACACCGCAGCCACGGCGCCGCGGAGCGCGGGTAGACTCGACGGGTCAAGCATCCGCTATCCCTGGGAGAACGCCTCGTGACCGCTGTTACCACCACACCCTCCCGCGGCATTGCCGACACCGTTGCGAACGCGATTGCGACGCCCGAGAAAGAGCAGCCGTTCGACGCGCTGGGGCTGACCCCGGGCGAGTACGCGGAGATCCGCCAGATCCTCGGCCGCCGCCCCACGAGCGGCGAGCTCGCCATGTATTCGGTGATGTGGAGCGAGCACTGCTCCTACAAGAGCTCGAAGAAGTACCTGCGCTCGTTCGGCGAGAAGGTCTCCCCCGCCATGAAGAAGAACCTCATGGTCGGCATGGGCGAGAACGCCGGTGTGCTGGATGTCGGCGAGGGCTGGGCGGTCACGTTCAAGATCGAATCGCACAACCACCCCTCCTACATCGAGCCGTTCCAGGGTGCCGCGACCGGCGTCGGCGGCATCGTGCGCGACATCATCTCGATGGGCGCGCGCCCGGTCGCCGTGATGGACGCGCTCCGCTTCGGCGACATCGACGACCCCGACACCGCCCGCGTCGTGCACGGCGTCGTGTCCGGCATCTCCTTCTACGGCAACTGCCTCGGCCTGCCCAACATCGGCGGCGAGACCTGGTTCGACAAGGTCTACCAGGGCAACCCGCTCGTCAACGCGCTCTCCGTGGGCGTGCTGCGCCACGAGGACCTGCACCTCGCCAACGCCACCGGCGCGGGCAACCAGGTGGTGCTCTTCGGAGCCCGCACCGGCGGCGACGGCATCGGCGGGGCATCCATTCTCGCCTCGGACACCTTCTCCGAAGGCGGCCCCACCAAGCGGCCCGCCGTGCAGGTCGGCGACCCGTTCGCGGAGAAGGTGCTGATCGAGTGCTGCCTCGAGCTCTACCGCGACAAGCTCGTCGAGGGCATCCAGGACCTGGGCGCCGCGGGCATCTCCTGCGCCACCAGCGAGCTCGCCTCCAACGGCGACGGCGGCATGTTCATCGAGCTCGACAAGGTGCTGCTGCGCGACCCGACCCTGACGGCCGAAGAGATCCTGATGAGCGAGAGCCAGGAACGGATGATGGCCGTCGTCACCCCGGAGAAGCTCGCCGGCTTCCTCGCGGTGACCGCCAAATGGGACGTCGAGACCAGCGTGCTGGGCGAGGTCACCGACTCCGGCCGCCTCATCATCGACTGGCACGGCGAAGAGATCGTCAACGTCGATCCGCGCACCGTCGCCGTCGACGGCCCGGTCTACGACCGTCCGGTCGCCTACCCGACCTGGCTCGACGCGCTGCAGGCCGACACCGCCTGCGCGCTGCCCCGTTCGACGGATGCCGCGGTGCTGCGCGAGCAGTTCCTGGCCCTGCTCGGCTCGCCGAACCTGGCCGACCCGAGCTGGATCACCGACCAGTACGACCGCTACGTGATGGGCAACACGGCCCTCTCGTTCCCCGACGACGCGGGAATGATCCGCATCGACGAGGAGTCGGGCCTCGGCTTCGTCATCGCCACGGACGCGAACGGCCGCTACTGCCAGCTCGACCCGTACCGCGGCGCGCAGCTCGCCCTCGCCGAGGCCTACCGCAACGTGGCCGTCACCGGCGCGGTGCCGGTCGGCATCAGCGACTGCCTCAACTTCGGTTCGCCGGAGAACCCCGAGGTCATGTGGCAGTTCTCGAAGACGGTCGACGGCCTGGCCGACGGATGCCTGGCGCTCGAGATCCCGGTCACCGGCGGCAACGTCTCCTTCTACAATCAGACCGGCGACCAGCCGATCTTCCCGACCCCCGTCGTCGCCGTGCTCGGCGTGATCGACGACGTCGCCCGCCGCGTGCCCAGCGGCTGGCAGGACGACGGCCACAACATCTACCTGCTCGGCGTCACCCGCGAGGAGCTCGACGGCTCGGCCTGGGCCGGCGTCATCCACGACCACCTCGGCGGCCTCCCGCCCGTGGTCGACCTGGCCGGCGAAGCCGCCCTCGCCGGGCTGCTGCACGCGGCCTCGATCGAGGCCCTGATCGACAGCGCGCACGACCTCAGCTCGGGCGGGCTCGCGCAGACCCTGGCCGAAGCCGTGCTCCGGTTCGGGGTCGGAGCCCGCGTGTGGCTCGGCGACATCTGCGAGCGCGACGGGATCGACGCATCCGTCGCCCTGTTCTCGGAGTCGGCCGGCCGCGTGATCGTGTCGGTTCCGCGCGAGGACGACGTGAAGTTCCTCGGCCTGTGCGAGGGCCGTAACTACCCCGTGCTGCGCATCGGCGTGACCGACTCGACCTCGTCGACTCTGGAGATCCAGGGCCAGTTCACGGTGTCGCTGGCCGATCTGCAGTCTCGTCACCGCAGCACCCTCCCCTCCCGCTTCGCGCAGTAAGGGTTCCGCTCCTCCGCTCCTCCGCTCCTCCGCTCCTCCGCTTCTCCTCCGTCCCCCGCGTGCGGCCAACTGACCGCCATCGCCGGGGCGGAAGCGGCGCTTTGCGCGCACGCAAGCGCTGCCGGTCAGCGCACCCACGGATGCCTGTGGAGAGAGTGCAGGACGGGCGACGGCGGGGTGGCATCATCGTGCGATGAGACCGCCTTCGGAGTTGCCGTCCGAGCTTGGTGACGGGCCTTTTTCCGTAGCCGACGCTCGTCGGCTGGGGGTCAATTCCGGGCGGCTGCGGCGCAGCGACCTCGCGCGGCCCTTCCACGGCGTGCGCGCGCCCGCGGGCCCCAGCCAGGCTCCGGCTCCTACCAGCGACGCGGACCGGTGGGCCCGGATCCGTGCCGCAGTGTGCACCCAGGCCGTCAACTACGCGGTACGGATGCCCGCAGATCAGTTCTTCAGCCACGCGACGGCCGCGCTTCTCCACGGGCTGCCGCTCCCCGCACGGCTGCTCGAAAGGTCACTCGTGGACGTCGGCACGAGCGTACGGACCAGTCGCCGCACCGGCAAGGGTGTGCGCGGGCATTTGATTCCCCTGGACCGGGTGCGCATCGTCTCGGTGGGACATGTCTCCGTCGCGTCAGAGGTCGACGCGTGGGTCCAACTGTCGACCGTTCTCACCCTCGATGAACTGATCATCCTGGGCGACTCCCTCGTGCGCCGCCAGCGGCCTCCGGCGACGATGGCAGAGCTGCAGTCGGCTGTGGCACGGCAGGCCGGCTTGCCCGGTGCACGTCGCCTGCGTGAGGCTCTGGCTCAGGTGCGTGCGCGCACCGATTCTCCCAAGGAAACAGTGCTCCGTCTCCTCATCGTCCGGGCCGGCCTGCCGGAGCCGGAAGTGAATCTGACACTCCTCAATCGCTACGGCGCCTTCATGGCCCTGGGCGATCTTGCGTACGTTCGCTACAAGATCCTGATCGAGTACGACGGAGGGCAGCACCGCGAAGACGAAAAACAGTTTCACCGCGACATCGACCGCCTGGACGAGCCCATGGAAGAAGGATGGCGGGTCATCCGTGTCAACAAATCCCACCGCCCGCAAGCGATCCTCGCCCGGATCCGAACCGCACTTCTCGATCGCGGTTGGCGCCCCTGACGCCCCCTATGGCGGTGCGTGCGCTCAAAACGCCGCTATCCCACCTGGCTTGGCGGCGTTTTGAGCGCACGCGGGTCCGGAGGCGGGGCCGCTAGAGAGCGAAGGGGGCGCCGAGGATCGCCTCGGTTCGCGACCAGAGCCGCTCGGCGACCGCGAGATTGACCGAGGTGCGCGTCGGCGACTGCAGGCTCGGGACGCCCCGGGTGAGATAGCGCGGGCCGTAGTAGTCGCCGCCGCGGGCGGCCGGGTCGACGGCGGCACGCACGATCGGCCACGCGCCGACGTCCTTGCCCTGTGCGGCGACGCCCTGCAGGATGTCGGCGAAACGGCTGACCCGCGAGGGTTCGTTCACCCCACGGATGCCCGGCGTCAGCCCCGAGATCGAGTAACCGGGGTGCGCGACGAGGCTCTGCACCCCGTCAGCGCCGCCCGCCCCGGCCGCGCGCAGCCGCCGGTCCAGCTCGAACCCGAACACCTGCATCGCGATCTTCGACTGGGCGTAGGCACGCCACCGGTTATAGCCGTGCTCCAGTTCCAGGTCGTCGAGCGAGGAGTCCAGCAGACGTGAGATCATCGATCCCAGCGCCACGACCCGGCTGCCCGGGGTGCGCCGCAGCACGGGCGTCACCTGCATCGTGAGCGCGACATGGCCCAGGTAGTTGGTTGCGAACACGAGTTCGTGGCCGTCGGGGCTCACCTCGCGGGTGCGCGGCGGGTGCACGATCCCGGCGTTGAGGATGAGACCGTCGATGCGGGGCAACTCGAGCAGCGCGGCCGACGCGATGCGCACCGAGGCGAGATCGGCGGTATCGAGCGGCACGGCCGACACGGATGCGCCCGGCACCCGGCCGCGGATGGCCGCGAGGGCGGCATCCGTTTTGGCCGGATTGCGGCAGGCGAGCACGACGTGGGCGCCCGCCGCGGCGAGCTGCTCGCTGGCGAAGTATCCCAAGCCCGCGTTGGCGCCGGTGATGACGAAGGTCTTGCCGGACTGGCCGGGGAGTCGTTCCGTCCGCGCGCTCATGCGGAGGCGGACGGGGTCGCGGGGGTGCCCGCCTGCGCCGGGGACCCGGCCGCGCGCGGCGCACCGGTGCTCGCCGACTCGGTGCCGGCGATCTTCTCGTGGTGGTGGATGACCTCGGCGATGATGAAGTTCAGGAACTTCTCGGCGAACCCCGGGTCGAGGCGGGCCTCCTCGGCCAGGCCTCGCAGCCGTTGGATCTGCAACAGCTCCCGCTCCGGGTCGGCGGGCGGCAGGCCGTGCGTGGCCTTGAGCCGGCCCACCTGCTGGGTGAACTTGAAGCGCTCCGCGAGCAGGTGAATCAGCGCGGCGTCAATGTTGTCGATGCTCTGACGGATGCTGCCGAGCTCGTCGATCGCTTCCTGACCCGCGCCGGCGGGCAATTCCTCGTGTGCAGCCATGGTTCGACGATACCGTTTCGTGCGCTGCTCGCCTCCCCCGCCGAGGTCGCCCGTTCCGGTCGTCCGGTACACCGGACGATCTCGACCGGAAGTGTCGAGTTCGGCGCCGTCTCGCGCCCCCGCAGTCCGCGCCGAGTTCGACAGTTCAGGTCGAATTAGCCTCGCGCGCCAGTCGATCTGGACCGGAAGTGTCGACCTCGGCGCGCATCCGCCGCCCCCGCAGCGCCAGGGGCAGCGCCCGGGGCAGGCGCAGCCGCCGCTGTGTCAGCAGGATCCCGAGCAGCACCAGCCCCGCGCCGACCGGTTCATGCCAGGAGAACGTCTCGCGGAGTACCAGCACTCCGAGCACCACGCCGACCACCGGGGTGACGTAGGTCACGGTGGACGCGTTCGTGGGTCCCCAGGCGCGCAGCACGTTGATGTTCCAGATGTAGGCGACTCCGGTCCCGAGCGCCCCGAGGGCGACCAGGCCGGCGACGATCGGCAGGGTCAGCGCCACCGGATGCCACGCCACCAGCGGCGTGGCCACGAGCATGATCGCCCCGGCGAGCCCGATGTTGAGGAACGCGAAGGTCGCGCCCGCGATCGGCCGCCCGCTGAGGAACCGGCGGGTGTACCCGAAGGTGAAGCCGTAGCAGACCGCTGCGCCCAGGCAGGCCAGCTGGCCCCAGAGGTCGCCGGTCAGGGCCGCGTAGCGCCAAGGCCCGATGATCACGACCACCCCCGCGATCCCCACGAGGATGCCCGCCACCTGGGCTCGCGCGAGCCGCTCCACCCGGAACGCGAGCGTCGCCATCACCGCGGTCATGATCGGGGTGACGGCGTTGTAGATGCTGGCCAGGCTCGAGGACACGTACTGCTCGGCCCACGCGAACAGAAGGTGCGGCACGACGCATCCGGTGATCGCGATCACCAAAAAATGCAGCCAGACGATCTTCTCGCGCGGCAGCACCGGCCCGGTGGCCACCCGCGGCCGGCTGATCAGCACGATCAGGCCGAGGGTGAGCCCGCCCAGCACCAGCCGGGACCAGGCGACCTGGCCGAACGTGACGCCGTCCAGGGCGATCTTCATGAACAGGAAGCTGGATCCCCAGACCACACCCATGCCCAGGAACTGGAGGGTGACTAGGGTCTTCGCGGCGGCGGGGGCGTCTCTCACCAGCCGACTGTATCGCGCCCGGCCGGCGCGGGGTGCCGGTGCGGAACGCGTCGTCCGAAACCCGCCGGGGAATGGCAGGAGCGACCCGATCGCGCCCGCCATCCCTCTGCCGCACCGAACGAATTCGACGGAGATTTTGGCTCTCCTGTCGTAACCGTGGGTTAAACCCGGCCGGGGAGTACTGGTTTGTGGCCGCCGAGGCTGAGCATGGCGAGGGCGA